>NZ_CP073159.1:308801-617603 GCF_023035815.1 Borrelia parkeri | reverse complement strand
AAAAAGCAGGTATATCACATATATTAGTGGTATCTGGACTACATTTTTACCTAATTTATATTATTTTCTATTATTTACTCCTTATAATAAAAAATGAAAAACTAAAATATTTCATTCTAAGCACAATACTACTCAATTATTTAATCTTAACAGGCTTTTCACCCTCTACTCTAAGGGCATTCATCATGATAAAAACGCTTATAATTTACAAATCAACATATGGAAAAATCAATTTGCTTAGTACATTAGCAATTAGCTTTATAATAAATGCCATAATCTTACCACACACACTAAATTCAATAGGATTCAAGTTATCTTATCTTGCAGTACTTGGAATATCAATCTCCCTTGCTCTTAATCAAAGATATAATTTAAATAAACTCATATATCCAATTTTTACAACCCTTCTGATTCAACTTTCAACAGCTCCCATTTTTTATGTTAATGATCTCAACATTCAACCAATCTCAATACTATCAAACCTAATAGTTACTCCCCTAATGCTAGTATTTTTAATAATAACGATATTAAGCTTAGGAAGCTACATAGTCAACGTACACTTATTTTTATTACTTGATCTAATGAATACTTATATCTTTAAGGCAATAAAAGAAACAGCCATTATCTTTAGCAAATTTCCAGTAATTCAAAATTATAACGTAAAAATATTTCTAGTCTTAAGTATTTTAACGATACTTTATATAATCTATAAATTAGAACAAGAAAAGAGATATCTCAACAAAAACATAAAACACCAATGATAGTAATATGATATATTTTTACTATCTATGAACATAAATTATAACAGCATAAACAGCATAAAACGTGCACTTGCAAGCAAAAATATAGCTCCACGAAAAATATGGGGACAGAATTACTTAATTAATGAGCATATAAGAGAAAAAATAGTAGATACGCTTGAAATTAAAGAAAATGAAAACATTTGGGAAATAGGTCCAGGTCTTGGAGCAATGACAATTATTTTGCTAAAGAAAACAAATTCTTTGACAGTTTTTGAAATTGATCCTAAGAACTCAGAAATTTTAAATGAAAAATTTGGACAATTTAAAAATTTCAAGCTAATAAAAGGTGATTTTTTAAAAACATATAAACAAGAAAAACAAAATATTAACAAAATATTTTCAAATTTACCTTATAACATTGCATCAAAAGTAATATCAATGCTTATTGAAAATGGAATCTTAACGCACATGGTATTTACAGTACAAAAAGAACTGGCTGATAGAATGCTTGCAAAAGAGGGAAATAAAAATTACTCATCATTCACAGTACTAGTCCAATCACACTTTAATGTAATTAAAATAATGGATATTGATAAAAAAAATTTTTATCCAATTCCTAAAGTAAAATCAACAACTCTTAAACTCATTCCTTGCAAAGGAGGAATTAAAGACTTTAAAGCATTCAACAAGTTAGTCAGAACAGTATTTATAAGTCGCAGAAAAAAATTAAAAAATACAATCATTAACTTTACCAAAGACGAGAGGATTCTTGAAGAAGACTTCTTAAAAAGATTTTTAGATAAAAGACCTGAAGAAATTTCTGTTAAAGAATTCATTACAATCTCAAACAAACTAACTACTAATCATCAATGCACTCGTTAATACGATATCATCTAGAGAACACCCCCTTGAGAGATCACTAACAGGGTTTTTAAGTCCTTGCAAGAAAGGTCCATAGGCATTAGCAAAAGCCAATCTTTCAACAAGCTTATACCCAATATTACCAGACTCCAAACTAGGAAAAATAAGTACATTTGCAGCACCAGCAACCAAGGAATCACTGCACTTTTTCTCTGCAACACCTTTAACCAAAGCTGCATCAATCTGAAGTTCCCCATCAATAAGTAAGTCTGAGCATTTACTTTTAACAAACTCTAAAGCACCTTTAACCTTTTCAACTTCTATGGAATTAGCAGACCCCTTTGTAGAAAAACTTAGAAGGGCTACTTTTGGCTCTGCATTAAAAATATTCCTAAATGAATTTGCACTCTGTATTGCAATTTCTGCAAGCTGAAGAGCATTAGGATTGATTATTACAGCACAATCAGCAAACATTAAAATTCCCTCATACCCAAAACAAGTTTTAAACTGACCAAGATCATTACTAGTATCCATAATCATAAAAGAAGATATAAAATTAGTCTCTTTAAGCTTAGGAAGTATTTTAAACACACTCCTTAAAACTTTAGCAGAAGACGCTAAAGCACCACAAACACAAGTTTTAACTTCACCAAGTCTAACCATCATCATAGAAAAAGCAATTTCATCTAAAAGTTCTTCTTTAGCTTGCTTCAAAGTTAATTCCTTATTATGTTGTAAACTAAAATATTCATCTAAATATCTATTAAAATCTTTAAAAGAATTGGGATCTACAACTCTTACCATTTCTAAGATATCATCTCTAGAACCTGAAAATTCTTTTAATTTTCTAAAAACCTCATCTTTACGCCCAATAAGCACCACAAGTCCTGCAAGTTTTTTCTTTAAAAGATCAATAGTTGCTTCTAAAATCCTAACATCAGTACTTTCAGGAAAAACTATACTGGCTTTATCTCCCTTTTCCCTCACAATTTTTTTTGCTCTATCACATACATAATTTTTAAAATTAAAAGAACACATATATCCTCAATATCACATTTATCATTAATAAAATCATAAATTATTTAATAAACAAAATGAACAAAATAACCCATATTAGTATTAAAATATGAATATAATACAACAAAAAAGGAAAAAATAAATCAAGTGAAAAAAAAGAACTTAATTACAGCTGCATTGCCATATGTTAACAACATACCTCACCTTGGTAACTTAGTACAAGTTTTATCAGCAGATGCTTTTGCACGATATTCAAGAATGATGGACATAGATACACTTTATGTCTGTGGAACAGATGAATACGGTACAGCCACAGAAACTAAAGCTTTAATTGAAAAAACTACCCCTGAAGAACTATGCAACAAATATTATGAAATACACAAATCAATTTATGAATGGTTTAACATTAAATTTGACATTTTTGGACGCACAACCAACAAATATCACAAAGAAACTGTACAAGATTTATTCTTAAAACTAGAAAAAAATGGGTATATCACAGATAAAGAAAGTGAACAATTTTTTTGCCAACAAGATCAAATGTTTTTAGCCGACAGATATGTAACAGGAGAATGCCCAAATTGTGGAAATAATGCAAAAGGAGATCAGTGTGAAAATTGTTCTAAATTATTAGCTCCAATCGAGTTAATAAATCCAAAATGTATAATTTGCAAAAACATTCCCATTATAAAGACAACTAAGCATCTCTACATTGACTTACCAAAGATAAAAAATGAACTTATACATTGGATGCAAACAACTGAACACAATACAAACTGGAATACCAATGCCATTAAAACAACAAATGCATTCTTAAGAGATGGTCTTAAAGAAAGAGCAATAACAAGAGATTTAAAATGGGGAATACCAGTACCTAAAAAAGAATATGAAAATAAAGTATTTTATGTATGGTTTGATGCACCAATAGGATATATCTCAATTACAAAAGAAATTTCAAAAGACTGGGAATCTTGGTGGAAAAATAACAAAGAGACTAATTTAGTACAATTTATTGGAAAAGACAATATCTTATTTCACACAGTAATATTTCCTGCCATCAAGCTTGGAAGCAAAGAAAACTGGACAATGTTAGGTAAACTAGCTTCAAGCGAATATTTAAACTATGAACACTTAAAATTTTCAAAATCTGCAGGAATTGGAATATTTGGAAACGATGTCATTACCACTGGCATATCTACTGACATTTGGCGATTTTACATATATTACAACAGACCTGAAAAATCTGATTTTCAATTTATGTGGGACGACTTTATGGAAAGGGTAAATAGTGAACTTATTGGAAATTTCTCAAACCTTGTTAACCGAGTATTAACATTTTATAAAAAATTCTTTGGGGACAAAATAGACACAATAGAGATAAAAGAAGATTTCTGGAAAGAAATCAATCTTAAATATGATAAAACTTTAAATTTCTTCAAACAAATAGAACTCAAATCAGCTCTAAAAGAAATTCTTGATATCTCAAGAATAGGTAATAAAATATTTCAAGATAAAGAACCGTGGAAAACAAAAGACAGTACACCTAAAAAAACAAAAGAGCTATTATTAAACCTAATATATTTAATAAGGGATCTATCCATCTTAATCTCACCATTTATACCGCACACAAGTGACAAAATAAGAAGATTTTTTGGAGAAAGTTATGAAATTTCCAACAAATTTTTAGGAACAAATTTAGGTCTAAATACAATTCAGTTTACAGAAGTATTATTTACAAAGCTAGAAAAGGAATTAATTGATAGTTTAAAATTAAAATATTCAGGGAGCAAAAATATGCAAGATGAACAAACAGAAAATCCAATAAATTTATTTAGCGAAAAAGTATGCTTAAAAGTTGTACAAATAAAAACAATAGAGAGAAATCCAGATGCAGAAAAGTTATTCATTTTAAAGCTTGATGATGGGACTCCTGACGGGAAACAAATTGTAAGCAGTTTGGCAGATTATTACAAAGAAGAAGAATTAATTGGAAAACACATAATAATAGTTGACAATTTAAAACCTGCCAAATTTAGAGGGATCAAATCTGAAGGAATGTTAATTGCAACTGAAGATGAGAATAAAAATTTTAAAGTAATAATTGTAGAAGATTTTAAAGATAATCCCATCCCTGGAGAGCGAATAATACTTGAGAGTGATAGTGATAAAAAATTAAAATTACCATCAAAGATCAGCATAGATAAATTCCTTAAAACTCAAATTATAGCAGAAAATGGGGAACTTAAAGTAAACGGTATTAACCTTATACTAGAACATTCTAAAGAAAAAATACTATCTAGAGAAATTCCAAATGGAAAAGTATATTAAGTCTCAAATCAAGAAAAATTAATGAATATTAAAAAAATCGAAATAGAAAACTTAAATGAAAATTACCTTCAAAGCAAACTATGGACAACTGTAAAAAAAGTTTCAAGCAATAAAAGTCCATGGAAAGCCATAGCATTTAGTAATAATCATTTTAACAAAATTCTTGTGATGCAAAGAAAGATCTTTGGAAAATTTTACTTAAGCTATATCGCTCATCCAGAATTTTCAAATAAGAAAATCGACGAAATTAATTTAGACGAGATCAATACCCAAATCAAAAAATTTAGTGAAAATATAAGGCAATATTTACATAAAAATACCATATTCGTACGATATGATTTAATGTTTTATACTTCAAGAGGCTTAAAAGAAGAATATATCCCACTAAAACTTAAATTTAAAAATCTACAAAAATCATTCGATGACATACAACCAGCAAATACAACAATACTAAATTTAAATGACTCATTAGATGCCATTAAAGCTAAAATGAAAAAGAAAACTAGATATAACATAAATCTTAGCAGCAAAAAAAACATCAAAGTTATAATAGATGATGACTTTAAATATTTTGATGAATTTTACGCACTTCATAAAGATACAGCCCAAAGAGACAAATTTGCTATTCACTCAAAAGACTATATAAGAAATCTAATAAAAGCATTTAGAGAAGATAAAAATTCCAAAATCAAACTAATAATTGCACTATATAATGAACAACTAATATCTGGAATCATTGTTGGTATATATAAAGATAAGGCCACATATCTTTATGGTGCTTCAAGCAGAGAAAATAGGCATCTAATGCCAAATTATGCGGTGCAATTTAAGACAATACAAATGCTGAAAAGTCTTTCAATAAAAGAATACGATCTTTTAGGAATTCCTCCAAACGCTGATCCAAAACACCCTTTATTTGGTCTCTTTCAATTTAAAACCGGATTTGGAGGAAAACTTATCCACAGAATTGGATGTTATGATTTTGTGTACAAAAAATTTTTATATCAAATTTACAGCATTCTTGAAATACTAAGATACATTTACTACAAAATTATTAAAAAAAGATTTTAAGCCATAATACTCACTAAATTTTTAAATTGAAGTCCTCTATCAAATTCATTCTTAAAAAGTTCAAAAGAAGCACTGGCTGGAGAAAATAAAACTATATCATTCTGAATAGAAATTTTTTTAGCATAACAAACACATTCTTTTAAAGAAGAAAAGATAAAATAATTAATATTATTATCTTCTAAAAATTTAATAATTTTTAAAGTAGCACTTCCTCTTAACAAAATCCAGGTTTTAACCATGCTTAAAATTTCACTAAAAATTGCAAAATTAAGCTCTTTATCAGTTCCACCAGTAATAAGATTAATCAATCCTACGTAAGCTCTTAAACTTTTAACAGACAAAATTGTAGAATCAGGAATTGTTGACGCCGTATCATTATAATATTTAACACCTTCAAATTCTCTCACAAATTCTAATCTATGCTCAATGCCATCAAAATCAGTCACAATCTTAGATACAACACTCAAATCCAAGCCTAAATAACTTGCAATAAAAACAGTGATCATTTTAGAGATCAATAGCACAATCCTTGACTCACTAAGAGTACCCACTACTTTGTTATTTAAATAAATTTTGCCCTTTTTAAAATAAAAAATATCATTTTCAAAATTTAAAGGCACAGCTTCTGAGAATAAAATACTCTTAACCTTAGATTTAAATCTAGAAAAATAATTATAATAAGCTTGATCTTGAGAGATCAAAATTCCCGAATTTTGATTTATAAAAATCCTTGATTTATCTTCTATATAGTTATCAAAATTTGAATAATAATTTTGATGATCAGAGTAAATATTTGTAATAATGCTAATTATAGGACATAAATTCCTAAGATCATGCAATTGCCAAGAAGAAAGCTCTAAAATAATAGGCGATATTCCATCAAGCTCATCTAAAAAACTTAAAGGAGATACTCCAATATTACCTCCAAGCTTAGAATTTGGATACTTAATAACCAAAACCTTATGCAAAAGAGATGCAAGTGTTGATTTTCCCTTAGTTCCTGTAATAGCAATTATTGGATTTTTATTAAACATTAAAAATAAACTAATATCGGTCTCAACCCTTTTTGCAAGTTTTAAATATTTATTATCAAAACTTACACCAGGATTTTTAATAACAATATCTGCCCTCTTAAAATCATCCTCATCATGATATCCTAAAACATATCGAATTTTATCTCTAAATTGTTTCAAGGCCTCAATGCTTGGGATTAATTCTAACTCATTCTTTAAATCAGTAATTACCAAATTACCACCATGTTTTAATAAAAACTTCGCAACAGCCAGACCTCCTCCATGAAGCCCTAAACCCATAATTAAAAAATTTTTACCTCTTATCTCATCTAAATACACAGCACAAGTATTATAACAAAATAATTAACCTGTTTTAATAGATTTAATCCACTTAGTACTATAAAAATAAGGCAGAGAAATACCAAATTTAATTACATCTTCAAGAGTTGGAATAAAAACAATAAGTTCAAATGGAGTTTGAGTATAATTTGCCAAAAAGTATGCAACAGGAATTGTATAAATGAAAGTCACAGAACATTCCATAATAGCTCCAAAGTTTGGAGCTGCACCTGCACGGAAAAACCCAAATAAATATTGAAACGCAAGGGAGGTAAAAAAAGCTGAAATAGCATAATATCTTAGCATAACTCCCATAAGATCTGCATGCTCTAATTTATAAAAAATATGGGGCACTATAAATGATAAAGCAAATATTATAAGAGAAGTCAAAAACGCCAAAACAAAACCTATTTTGCCTAAATATGCTGCAACAGACATTATTTCCCTTTTATCATTATTCATCTCGTGTCCCATCACAATATTAACAGCAAAACAAAAAGCATAAGTCATATTAAGTCCGATAAAATAAGTAGAAAAAGTTATACTATAAGCTGCATATTTAGCCGTATCAATTCTTGAAAAGATTGCAATTAAACCAAAATATCCCAAATACCAAATAAAATCATTTAAGAAAATTGGAACAAAAACCTTAATTAGCTCAGAAAATATCACAGGATTGATTTTTAGATTTTTAATCTTAAGGTAAAAATGTGAATTTATATTAAAAACAGTATAAAGAAGATAAAAAACAAGCTCAATCAATCTAACCAATGTAGTTGCAATAGCAGCACCAACTACCCCCATATTAAGCACAAAAATAAATAAATAGTTAAAAACCACATTTAAAATAACTGAAAAAACAGAAGTAGCAATTTGAATTTTGGTTATTTTAACAACTTTCAGTGAATTAGCAATAATTCCCTTAACAACTGCAAATATAAAAGAATAAACAGCAATATTAAGATAAGATATTCCATAATAGATAGCTACTGGGTCATCAGATAACAACCCAAGGAAAAAATATGAATAAAATAATGAAATTACTATAAATAAAAAGGAAAAAAATAGAAGAATTAAAATGCTAATAAAAAACGTATTTTTAAAATTATCAATATCACCTTGGGCATATTGCCTTGTTGCCAATATGTTATAAGCTCCCATTACGGTAAAGGCAATAGTACTAAAGAGTTCAAACAATTTATTTGCAAGAGAAACTCCAACAACAGGATAATCACCAAGGTAAGATACCATAATATTATCTGTAAATGCAATAACATTAAATAAAAAGAATTCAATGGCTGTTGGAACTGCAATATTTAAAATATCTTGATACACACTGTTTTTCTTGGATTTGCTTAATGAATACATAACCTCCTCCTAAACATAAAAACAGCAAGTTTTCAAATTATTAAAAAAAAATTTAACTTAAAAAAATACACTATAAAAAAGTAGCGGGAATTCCTTTATTAAACACAATCAAAATGAATTTTAAATCCACATTGCTCATACAATATCCTAATTGTCATTATAATATATTTTAAAAATTAAGTCAGTTCTTCATAATGAATGTCTTTTATCCAATTATTTTTAAAAAACTCTATTAAAATAAATATATTTTTAAAGATCTCCTCAAGATTAACAATAAAAACTATTAATGGCAATCTAAAATTTGTAAAAAAAACTAAAAAATAAGCAATTGGCAATGTATAAAAAACAATAACTCCCACCTCAATATAAAAACAAATATTAGGAATTCCACTGGCTCTAAAAACACCAACAAGTGTCTGAGCTGTAAAACCCTTAAAAACAACAATACTTGCAAAAATAGAGATAAAAGTACTAACAAGTTCAGGAGAATCCAAATTACCAAAAATAATAGGAACAATTTTAGATGTTAAGCAAAGAATAAAGGCCACAACAAATCCCAAAACAACTCCAATAACTGACAAAAATATTCCCAATGCTCTAACCTGTTCCTTATCATTTACCATCAAATGCCCAATAATAACACCAGTTGCAACTCCCATCCCATGCATCACAACAAAGCATAAATCTAAAATATTAGACGCTACTGCAAAAGATGCATATTCACTACTTCCAAGCCGAGCATAAAAAGCATGCAAAATAGTTATGCTTAAAACCCAACAGATTTCATGTAAAAAAACAGGAATCAGTATCTTTAAATAAGCCACTTTAACACTCTTTGAAACAAAAAAATCACTTATTTTAAGATGATAATAAGATTTGACATTCAAAAGGTTATAAAAAAAATAAAAGATAAATTCACTAATCCTAGAAAGCAAAGTAGCATAAGCGGCCCCTCTTATTCCCATATTAAACCCAAAAATTAAGATATAATTTAAAATAATATTCATTAACACAACAAATATAGTAACAATTAAAGGTATCTTTATATCCTTAATACTCTTAAAACCCATGGCAGATAAAAAAGAATAAGACATAAAAATGTAAGAAACAGAAACAATTTTTAAATAATCCATTCCAAAATTTAAAGACTCGTTTTCTTCTATGAATAGCTTAATAAGCTCCTTTGAAAAAACAAAGGACATACAAAAAAAAATAATTCCAATAGTAATTCCAATTATCAAAGCATAAGCAAATGCCTGCTTAACATGTGTAAATTTTCCCTTAGAAAATGCTTGAGAAGCATAAGCACTAAGCGTAGTACCCAATGCAAATATAACAATAAAACAAAGAAAAGTTATTCTATTAGAAATAGAAGTCCCTGTCACTTGCGCAGATCCTAAATAAGCAATCATATAATTATCAAAAAATGTTACCAATTGAAATAAAAAAGACTCAAAAACTGTAGGAATAGCCAATACCAATAATTCTCTTAGTATTGAACGATAACTGTTAAACTTTGTCAGCATATCTTATCCAGATTATCACTTTTATCAATAAAAATTACTCACACGACAAAAACAAATTATAATATATATAATATAATTACATTTTTATGAGATCATTAAATATATTTTCACTAATACTATTAGTTAATAACTTGACTTTACAAGCAAATACAATATCAAGAGAAGACTTAAAAAATTTATTTAAAATTATAAAAATTTTAGATAAATCTTATCAAAAACAAATAAAAGAAAAACCTATTCAATTTATAAAAGAACTTAAACCACTACTTGAAGCAGAAAAGAATGACCTCTTAATACTTGTAAACAAAAAAATCCCAATTCCTAAAGGATACAACCCAACTGATTTAGTTTATTTGAAAGATTTTAAAGAATTAAAAAATATTGGAAAAAAAAGCTTAAAGTTAAGAAAAATATTAATAGACGACTTAACTAATCTTGTAAAAGCAGGAAGAGAAAATGGCTTACAAATAAAAATAGTGTCAGCATACAGAACAAGAGAATATCAAAAATTTTTATTTGAACATAACGTAAAAACTTACGGACTTAAGCTAGCAAAAATTCAATCAGCAATTCCGGATCACTCACAACACCAACTAGGAACAACCATAGATTTCATCCAAATAGATGACAATTTACTAAATACAAAAGCAGGTAAATGGCTTTATGAGAATTCATTCAAACATGGATTCTCATTATCGTATCCGAAGGATCATGAAATAGAAACTGGTTATAAATCAGAGCCTTGGCATTACATGTATATTGGTAAACAAGCATGCATTTTGCAAAAAAAATACTTCAACAATTTACAGTATAAACTTTTCAAGTTTTGGCATGAACATAAAAAAGAACTTTCAACTTTAATTCAAAAATATACAAACTAATATTAATTCTCTTTACCAACAAATCTTAAATATGAGACCAAAAGACTATCTAGTAATTCAATATCTGCTTTATCATAAAAAGCCTTATTTAAAAAAAACATATTAAGTTCTTCTCTAATCAAACTTATGACTTCTTTATCTTCAACAAAATCAGCTATCTTAAGTTTCAAATAACCAGTTTGCTCAAGACCAAATAAATTGCCAGGACCTCTCAATTTAAGATCTTCTTCTGCTATTTTAAAACCATCTATATTTTCCTTTATAGTTTTAAGTCTAAATTTTCCCGCTTCTGTTAAAGGTTCCTTATAAAGTAAAAATAAAAAAGACTTTAAGCTACCCCTACCAACACGTCCTCTAATCTGATGCAAAGCAGAAAGTCCAAAACGCTCAGCATGTTCTACTACAATGCAAGTTGCATTTAAGCAATCAATACCAACTTCAATAACACTTGTTGAAACTAAAATATCTATTTTTTTCAAATAAAAATCACGCATAATTTCTTCTTTAACATGAGATTCAAGCTTAGAATGAATCATTGCAACAGAATATTCAACAAAAATATTCTTAAGATTTAAACACATACTAGTAACATCTTTTAAATTAAACTTCTCTGAAGATGATATTAGAGGATAAACAAAATAAACCTGATGTCCTTTCCCAAGCTCATTTTTTAAAAATTCATATACCTTATCCTCATTTCCATGCTTTGCTAAATAAGTAGTAACAGGTCTTCGACCTGCAGGCCCTCTCTTAATTAAAGATACCTCAAGATCACCAAAGAGAGTTAAAGCTAAGCTTCTAGGAATAGGAGTTGCTGACATTAAAAGCATATCAACTTCTTCACCCTTATTTTTAAGCTTCTCTCTCTGCTCAACACCAAATTTATGCTGTTCATCAATAATAACATAAGCTAATTTTTTAAATTTTGTTCTTTGAGAAAAGATAGCATGAGTCCCAATTACTAAACTATAAGTGCCACTTTGAATTTTTTCTAAAACATCATTTCTATCTTTCGTTTTCAAACTACCAGTCAAAAGAGCTATTGAAACATTAAAATCTTTTAATATATTTGATAGATTATTATAATGTTGTCGTGCCAAAAGATCAGTAGGCACCATCAATGCAACTTGATACCCAGCTTCAATTAAAGGAATACTAGAGAGAAACGCAACAAGAGTCTTGCCACTTCCAACATCACCTTGCAATAATCTATTCATTGGCTTATTACTTTTAAGATCATCAATTATTTCATTAATTACAACTTCCTGATCTTTTGTAAGACTAAATGGTAATTTTAAAACAACTTGATCAAGCAAATTCATAGGTAGATGCTTTTTTTTCCTTAAAAAACCCAAAGAACTTTTCCCTCTTGAAAAAAACTGAAGCAAAAAAATTTCTCTATAAATCAAAGTCTTTTTTGCTCTATCAAGCATTTCAAGAGAAGTTGGAAAATGAATTTCATTTAAAGCTTCATGAAGGGACAATAATGAATACTTTTTTATCAAAAAATCAGGAATGTCTGACTTCCCAAACTTTAAAAAATAAATAAGAGCTTCTTTTACATAAGACGATATCTTTTTAGAAGTCAGTCCTTCACCAAGAAAATAAACCGGCATAATTTTTTTAAATCTTTCAGGATTATAACTAAACACTTCACTATCAAAATTAGAACAACTCCACATTTGAGTATAATCACTATAATTAAATTTAGAATAAATATAGAATTTTTGACCTACCTTAAAAACCCCTTCTAAAAATCCCCTATTAAAAAGAAGAATTTCAAATATTTCATCATTTTCACTCTGAGCTATAATTTTTAAATTTTTCTTAGAATTACTCCCAAAATTTCTATGTTCCAAAACAACAAAAACTGTCATGAGTTCACAACTTCTCACTTCCAGTGGATCTGGAAAAGTTTTTATATTTTGACGATCTTCATATTTTTTAGGAAAAAATTCTATAAGTTCTTTGATATTTGTAATATTAAGATTATGTAATCTATCAATTCCCTTATTACCAAGACCACTTATACCCTGTAAATCATATTGAAATTCATGTAAAAACATGAATAATCCCTAAAAAGGCAAATACAAGCCTAGAATACTAATAGCCCATATAGCTTGCTCACAAATGATTATAAATGCCAACAACAATGCTCCTGCCACAATTAAATTAATAGGATAAGACATATTTTTATCTGTAACCATATTGCTTATCTTAACAGACAAGGGCATTAAAAATGAATCAACGCTTCTCATGAAATCAGTACCATCAAATAAATGTAAAAATAAAAATATTAATCTCAAAACAAAGAAAAATATAAGAGCAAAAAAAACACTCCTCAATATCCCCCAAACTTCAATAATAAACAATATAACAAATGTAGAAAGTTTATAATCACCGTAAGATAACATTCTCTCAACTATTGAAAGAGTAATTAAAGCTGCAATTGGTGAAAAATCATATATACCAAACCGAAAAAATCGAATCCTTCTAAAAATAGATAAAAATGGCTCTGTTGAATTATATATAAATCTAAAAAAAGCACTAGTATTAATTCCTGAGGATACAAGCCAACTAAGAAAAATTCTAATCAAAATTAAAATTCTATAAATGTTTAAAAACACAATTAAAGTCTCTATTATCACAACTAATCCTCCTAATCAAACCAAATATCCTCCACTATTTTATGACATCTTAACTCATTAAGTTTAAACTCATCAGGCTTAAAATTTAAGGTTAAATCCATTTTAAGTTTCAAGCTTTTATTATCATTTTTTAAATAAAGATAAACATGTGAAAAACCGGTATTATCTTCAAGATTAAAGATTTTATCCTTTAGAGAATAAAGAAGATGAGAATCACCGAGTCTTTCATTAGAAAATTTAATATGAAGATTATGAATCTTATTCACATTATTTACAGAAATTTCTTCAATACTTAAAACTTTTTCAACAATTATTGAAAATTTATCTCTCTCAAATCTAAGCTTACCTATAACACCAATCACATCACCTTCAATCAATAAATGATTATATTTTTCATAACTCTCAGCAAAAACTATAATGTCCATCTCACCTTTAAAATCTTCAATAACTCCAAAGGCCATCCTAGCATTATTTCTCTTAGTACGAATAACCCTTACCACATTCAGACTACCAGCAAATTTAACAGTAGTATCTTTTTTAACAGCAAGATCTTCTAAAACATTAAAGTTTGTAAAACGTTCTAGTTCGGGTTTATAATGGTCAAGAGGATGCCCAGATACATAAAAACCTAAAAGCTCTCTCTCAAATCTTAAAAGTTCAGGATAAGAATATTCCTCAAATACATGATAATTAAAACTTTGCTGAATAGCATCTTGAAAGCCAATAGAACCAAACAAACTATTCTGGCCAAGTTTTTTATCATTCCTATCTTTTATTACAAAATCTATTAATTTATCAAGATTTTCAAAAAGTGTTTTTCTATTTTGACCAAGACTGTCAAAAAGTCCAGACTTTATTGCAGCCTCAAGAAACTTTTTATTTATAACCTTATCATCCACTCTTCTAATAAAGTCTTCAAAAGATTTATATTCCCCATTTTCTTGCCTCTCAGTAATTATAAGATCAACTATTAAACCCCCGATATTCTTAATCCCATTAAGACCATAAGAAATATTCAATCCCACTACACTAAATTCTTTAAAAGACTGATTTATATCGGGTTTTAAAACATTGATCCCCATAGACTTCGCTTCTTCAATATAATAAGACAGCTTTTCAGTATTATTAATCTCATTTGTCAAGTTGGCAGCCATAAAATTCTCAGGATAATTGGCCTTAAGATATGCTGTTTGATAAGCTATTAAAGAATACGCAGCTGCATGAGATTTATTAAAGCCATAACCAGCGAAAGGTTTTAAAAGCTCAAATATGTCATTTGCAAGAGTTTCATCATAACCTTTACTAAGAGCACCTTTTATAAAGTCGACCTTCATTTTATTCATCTCATCTTCTTTCTTCTTCCCCATTGCACGTCTTAAGATATCTGCTTTTCCAAGAGAAAACCCACCAATAATCCTTGCAACTTCCATTACCTGTTCTTGATAAACAATAACTCCATAAGTTGGCTTTAAAACTTCTTTTAAATCTGGATGAGGATATCTAATCCGCTTAGTTCCTGTCTTAGCCGCAATAAATTGAGGTATAAACTGCATAGGACCTGGTCGATAGAGTGCATTTAAAGCAATTAAATCTTCAATACTGTCAGGTTTTGCATCCCTTAAAACTTGTTGCATACCTTCAGATTCAAATTGAAAAACAGAAGCACTACGTCCCTCAGCAAGCATTTTAAAAGTCTTAACATCACTATCAGAAATATTAGCAATGCTAAAATTAGGATTAGTAATCCTAATAAGATTTTCTGCATTCTTTATTAGAGTCAATGTCTTAAGTCCAAGAAAATCCATCTTTACAAGACCACAATCCTCTAACAAGTCCATGGTATACTGTGTAGAAACCGTATTTTGCTTATAATCCTTATAAAGTGGAACATAATCTGTTAAAGGGGTTCTAGCAATCACAATACCTGCCGCATGAGTTGAGACATATCGATTCATGCCTTCAAGAACAAGTGCCGCTTCCATCAACTCATTATAAACAGCTCCCTTATTTAAATAAGCCTTTAGAGCTTTATCTTTAAAAACTTCTCTTAATGAAACTTTTGGACCATCGGGAATAAGCTTAGTTAGTTCATTAGACTCTGCAAAAGGAATATCTAGCACTCTACCTACATCTTTAAATACAGCCTTAGGCTTTAAGGTTCCAAAAGTAATTATCTGTGCAACCTTATCCTCACCATATTTTCTTGTAACATATTTTATAACTTCATCTCTACCTTCAAAGCAAAAATCAATATCAAAATCAGGCATGGACACACGTTCAGGATTTAAAAATCTCTCAAAAAGTAGATTATATTTCAAAGGATCAATATCAGTAATTCTAAGAGCATATGCAACAATAGAACCAGCCCCAGAGCCACGTCCAGGACCAACGGGAATACCATTATCATGTGCAAATTTAATAAAATCCCAAACAATTAAAAAATACGCCTCAAATCCCATCTTGATGATTGTTGAGAGCTCATAAAAAGCACGCTCTTTAATGCTATCAGTTACATCATTTGCATATCTAAACTTTAAACCTTCAAGTGTTAAATGCTCTAAATATTGACTAAGAGTATCAAACTCACTAGGTACTTGATATTCAGGAAAAATAGGACCTGGAAATTTAATCTCAAACTCATTACATTTTTCAGCAATTTTTAAAGTATTCGCTAAAGCTTCTGGCAAATCCCTAAAAAGTTTACACATTTCCTCTTGAGTTTTAAGATAAAACTCATCAGTCTCCATTTTAAGTCTATTAGGATCACTTCTCTTAGCACCCGTTCCAATGCAGACAATAATATCTTGAGCTGTCGCATCTTCTCTATTCACATAGTGAGAATCATTAGAGACAGTCAGTGAAACATTAAGCTCTCTAGAATAAGCAACTAATTTTTCATTAACTATATCCTGTTGTTTAATCCCATGACGCTGAAGTTCAAGATAAAAATCATCACCAAAAATACTCTTAAACCAAAGAATTTCATTCTTTGCATCATCAAATTTATTTGCAAGAATTAATTGAGGAATAATCCCACCAATACATGCAGACGTACAAATAAGTCCTTCGGAATATTTTTCAATATCTTCCTTATCAATCCTTGGGCGATAATAAAATCCCTCAAGATAAGAAATACTTGTCAATTTCAATAAATTCTTATAGCCTAATTCATTCTTTGCAAGAAAAATTAGATGATAATAAGGTCTTCCAAGCTCATCATTCTTTTTTATATGCTTTGAGGTACTTGACATGTAAGCTTCCATACCAATGATGGGTTTTATTCCTGCCCCTTTTGCTTCTCTATAAAACTTTATAGCACCAAAAAGATTGCCATGATCTGTTAATGCAATATGGGACATATTGCATTTTTTCGCCTTTGCCACAATATCTGTAATCTTGGCCGCTCCATCCAAAAGAGAATAATCTGAATGTACATGCAAATGAACAAACTTAACTTTTAAATCCATACTTATACTTATTTTACCAAAATAAAACTTGATTTTTAATAGATATACTTTAACCTAAACCAAAATATTAAATATAATAAACCTTGAAATATTAAACTTAAAACACTTAAAAAATAAGATTAAAAAGAATAATGAATTATAAAATCATGCAAAAATACTAATACCCTGATTTTCACATTCAACCACTATTTTTTTAACAGATTCAAGTTTACTAATAATTTCATCTGATAAACCTTCAGCTTGTACCAAAAAATCCTTTGCACGCCTCAAATCGATATCATCAGAACTATCTTGTGCAAATACTTTTACTATCTCAACAACAAGTTTATGAATATTTAAATAACAAGAATAAATATCTTCCCAAACTGCTCTAACTTTGAACTCCCTTGGAATAAGTCCCTTATAAAACAATCCAAATCCATGTTTCATAGGATCAGTTTGAATGGGCATGCTCTTTTGATTTTCAACAATTGCTCTTACGATACTCATCCAAGACATCTGTTCTGCAATGCTAAATTCCAATTCTTTTAAAAATTCATCATTAGAATACATAAAAATTTCAGAACTAGACAAAGAATCACAATTTCTTGCTAAATAAGAAATACTAGCCTCAACATTCTCAAGCTCACTAATTAACGTTGAAAATTCATTTTGCTGACTAACAAAATGTTTAAATAAATTTCCAATAGAGATAAGCTCTCCAATTAAATTTGAGAAAAAATTATCAATATCTAATTGCAACTCCTTAATATTTTTAGAAATTAAATCCTTAGATACTTGTTCAATTTCCTTAACAGAAATCATACTCATAACACTCTTTGCCTGATCTGAGAGCCGTTTAATCTCATCAGCAACAACAGAAAAACCTTTCCCATACTCTTTTGCTCTTGCTGCTTCAAGCTTAGCATTAAGAGAAATCATATTAGTTGCACCTAAAAAACTATTGATAGTCTCCAAACTTCCTTGTACACCTACAATAACAGCACTAACCCTATTCAATTTTTCTTCATTATTCTTCTCAATATCTTCAAAAATAACACTCACTTGACTACGAGCATTATTTGCCTTCTCGATAAGCGATTCAAAGAGCTTATAAATATTCTCAAAGTTAAAGAATAAGTTTTTATATAAAAATTCAATACGAACTAATACATTACTAATAGAAGACCTAGCATGATAAAATCCTTGTATCACCTCCTTAACAGGCACCTTATATTCACACATATTTAAAGATTGATTATCATCTTCTATATCTTTCAAAGATTTGTCCTTAAATGAATTAGACATATCTGATTTTTTCTTACCAAAAAATGAAAATTTATACATGAAAAGATTTTACCACAAAAAATAATTTTATAACAATATCAAAACAACTTAATTTAATGATCTTTTAAAAGATAATAAATTAAGAAGAAATACTTACAAAAAATATTTTAAAACGAATTTTTAAAATTAAATTTAATATAAAATATCTAAATTATATTCTCCATATCTCCAAGAAAATTGCATATATTAAAAAATAATAAATTTTACTTATTTTTAACTAAAGAATACTTACCGTGTAGTTTATTATACTCAAATAAAACATCTTCATAAGAGAAAAATTTCATAAAAATATTAATAAAATTTTCTAATTTTTCTTTAATCACTGGCAAATAAAAATCATTATCAAGTTTAAAAATATCATCTGCATCTAATATAATTAAGTCTCCATCTTGCTTTAAAATAGTTCTTTTGGGTTGCCAAAAAAGAACATTAATCTTACCACTTCGAATCACAAACCGCTTAAGTTCATACTCAAGATCAACATGCTCTGCTCTTACCTCAATAATACCAGTAATAACACACCTCTCATAATCTAATCTCTTAATAAGCACTGCATCTGTAAGTATGCCTTTTCCTGAAATATCAAGAGGAAATTGTTCTTCAATTTCATATTGTTTATTAAATGGCAGATTAGCTATTTTTCTTAAAAGATTAAGAAGTATATACTTTTTACTCATACTTCTACTATTTGGTCTAAGACAAGGTATTTTCATTCTATATTTAAGCTCATCAAAGAAATATTTAACTAATCTTTTCATCGAAATTGCCTTTCTAATATCACTTTCCTTCATCTTATCCCCCTAACAAAATATCTTAAAAGAATTCACATACCAACTATACTAAATATATGAAATACATTAAATAAACCAATCAAAATAAAATTACTTAAAAATCAAAGACATGCTTTTACTAAACCTACAAAAAGCTTAGACGGATTTTCCAATTTTGTAATAAGCTCAGGATGAAATTGACAAGCCACAAAAAACTTATTCTTTGGTATTTCCATTATTTTCACTATCCGAAAATCTTCAGAAAATCCAGACACAACAAGTCCATGATTATTAAACGAATCAAGATAATCATTATTAACTTCATACCTATGCCTAAATCTTTCAACGATCATCTTACTTCCATAAAGTTTAAAAGCAAGTGTATCTTTCTTTAATAAAACAGGATAGCCTCCAAGTCGCATTGTAGCACCCTTATCTTTAAGCTCCTTTTGCTCAGGCAATAAGTGAATAACAGGGGTTATAGAACTGCATATAGAATTACCTTCAGATAAAGTCTCTTCAGTATCAGCATTAAATATTCCACAAACATTACGCGCAAACTCAATTACTGCAAGTTGCATGCCAAGACAAATACCAAGGAAAGGAATATCATTCTCACGAGCATATTTAATTGCACGAATTTTACCTGCATATCCTCTCCCCCCAAATCCACCAGGCACTACTATACCATCTATACCCTTTAACATCCCTTCATCAAAATTAGTACTATCAATTACAGTTGTTTTAACTAAAATATCTAAATTAGCAGACACATGTGTTAAAGACTCAAATATTGATGCATAAGAATCACCAAGCTCAGTGTATTTACCACAAATAGCAATATTTACAATCCTTTGAGGAGAGACAAGATTCCTCTTTATTATACCTACTAATCGTTCAAGCCCATCCACCTTGGGCTTAACATTTATTTTTAACTTTGAACCCAAAATTTCGTGTAATCCCTGTTTATAAAAAGATATGGGTATTTCATAAATAGTTGAAACATCAGTATTATCAATAATGGATGAAGTATCAACATTACAAAACATTGCTATTTTTTGTCTCATCTGTTTTGTTAAGAGTTGAGAACTTCTTGCGATAATTAAATCTGGAAAAATTCCAGCTTTATTTAAAGTCTTTACACTCTGCTGAGTAGGCTTAGATTTTTGCTCATTTATTCCAACAGGACTTGGAATATAAGTTAAGTGCACAAAAGCAATATTATCACTCCCAATCTCATATCTTATCTGTCTCATTGTTTCAATAAACAAAATATTTTCCATATCCCCTACAGTACCACCAATCTCAATTACTAAAAGTTCACTGCTCTCTTCTTTGGCAATTTTAAAAATTGTCTCCCTAATCTCATCAGTAACATGAGGAATAAGCTGTACAGTTCTCCCTAAATATTTCCCCTGCCTCTCATTTTCAAGAATATTCTTATATATCTTACCCATAGTAATATTCCAATTAGACTTAGAATTCAGATTTAAAAACCTTTCATAATGACCAAAATCCATGTCAACCTCTCCACCATCATCAAGAACAAAAACCTCTCCATGCTCAACAGGATTTATAGTACCAGGGTCAGTATTTAGATAACCATCGCATTTAATTGGTGTTATCTTCAAATTATCCTTAAATAACCGTGCAATACTTGCAGATGTAACTCCTTTACCTATTCCAGAAATCACACCACCTGTTACCACCAAAATTTTTAAATTATCTATCATTAAAATCCTCCAAAAAAAATAAGTTTAAACAACCAATACCAATGATTAAAAATCACATTAAATCAAAATCTTTAACACCACAACAATCTTGTAAGGCTAATATATAATCACAAAAAATTTTATAAATTTAAGAATAATATTCTATTTATCCTTATAAAAATAAATTTTTCACATAATACAATTTATGCATAAACAAAAATTACTTTTAAAATATCATTTTAATAAAAAATAGTAGCTATGAAAATCAACATTCACTCAATTCAAATAAATAATAACTACTAAATTTTAAAAACGAAATATGTACACAAAAATAGTTAAAAATGCCAACAAAAAAAAGAACAACGCTGCAAAAAAAGATATGAATCCCGCTAAAATGCTCAAATTAAATTTAGTATTTAAGTTTCCTAAATTTTTAAGAATGAAATATGCACAAAAATAAATAAATCCTGCAAAAAGCATACAAATAAATTTAATAAAATAATACTCACCCCAACCACCAAAATCGTTCCCAACTTTAAATAAATAGGTATTAACAAAAAATATAACAAAATAAAAAAAGACAACCAATAATGTGAAAGACAAGCTTCCAATGACAATAGCTCTAAAAAAAGGATAATTTTTAAATATAATTCTAGATAACAAAAATATAGGAAATCCAACGAAATAGATAACATAAGTCTCTTTAAAAAATGAAAAAACAAAATATAAGGAAAGATAATTTATTTGATTTCCCATAAAAAAATTCTTATCCAATAACATAGTTAAATTTAAACTTGTATAACAACAAATACTTAAAAACAAAGGTAAAATAAATAAAAATTTAACCAAAACAAACAAATATCTCTCTAGAGTAGAAACAGGCAGAGATAAATAAAATACATCTTTAAGCAAATCATGAATCGGCTTATAATGATCAAACATATTGTATATTGACACAATATACACAATACAAAACAAAACGAAAAAAAATAATTTGATATTAATAAAAAAGATAAAATCAATTAAATTTATAAATCCATAAATTTTAAAAAAAATATAAATTAAAGGAAAAACTAAAAAAATTGAAACAACAAAATACAAATATAATTTTCTATGACAGACAAAATCAAAATTAAATAACAAAAAAAATCTTTTCAAACTAAACATTAACTAAATCCTTTAATTTATTGCTAGTGATATATAAAAAGAAAAACTCAAGGTCAACATTACCATCACAAAACCCACTCTCAAAATAAAGCACCTTAAATCCACCTTTTACTTTTTCATAATAAAGCTCTTCCCCTTCTAATTTATCTACAATCTTAACTTTATAGTTATTATTAATATAAGAAACTGAATTCGAAAAAAGAATATTATTATTACCAATAATGGTTAAATGATCTACAATATCTACCAAATCTCTAACATTATGCCCTGTAACAAAAACTATTTTATTTTTTACATTACTTATAATATCTCTAAAAACATTCTTTGAAGCAATATCAAGACCATTTGTTGGCTCATCAAATATCAAAATAGGAACATCTGTAGCCAAAGAAAAAGCAATAATACTCTTTTTTCTTTGGCCGTAAGAAGAAGCGCCAAACTTTAGATTAATATCTATCTCAAATTTCAACAAGTACTCTTTAAAATCTTTTTCACTAAAATTTGGATAAAACTTACACAAAGACCTATAATAATCATTTAAAGAAACACTGGGTAAATCAAATTCTTCAGGCACAAAAAATAAATTTACTAAATTTAAAGGATTTCTTGGAAAAACTTTTAAAGAATTAAATAAAACTTCTCCTTTTAATGGGTTTAAAAGCCCACTAATAAGCTTAAGTAAAGTAGTTTTTCCCATTCCGTTCTTGCCAAGAATCAAGTAAGTCTGTGGCTTTGAAAAAGCTAAATTCAAGTCTGAATAAACTTTGATCTTACTATAAGAAAATGAAACATCTATAAATTCTATTTTCAATAAAAATTCTCCTTTATGTTAAATTGTAAAAAGAGTCCATAATAAATACAATAATAAAACACTAATTTTTCAAAAAAGATTTATAAATAAATAGAGAAAAATTAACATAAAGTCTCGAGCTAAGATGCCAAACTTTCAACATAATTTTTGGCAAAATCTGAAACTCGCTAAACCTAGCTCCCTTAAGACTTGCATAATAAATTTGAAACTCTTTAGAATTTTGAACCTCATTAAGAACAGAAATAAGTTTTGCTTTATGCGCCTTATAAACAAGTCGATCTTTAATGTGCCAACCTATAATATAAATCTGCTTAAAAGAAATATAATAATAAAGCTGCAAATAAAATCTTTTATAATATTCAAAATACTTCTCAAAAATTCCTTCTTCCTTTAAAAAACTTTCCACAACCTTAAGTGATAAAAAAACCTTACTAATTACATTAATTGATGAACTGGCACTTCTCATCCATTGAAAGTTAGTATAAAAATAATTATTTACAAAAGAAACTTTATTTGCCTTTAAAAAAACATTAAGCATGAACACTATATCTTCTAATATTACATCATTTACTATGATATCATTTTTTACAATTAAATCTCTTCGAATCAGCTTATCCCACAATGTACCCACAACAAAATTTTTCTTAGAAAAGCTAGCAAAAACAGTTAATAATAAATTTTTAAAAGCCTCTTCCCCAGTTATTGGATAATTTGGAAAAGGAAGTGCAGATCTTCTTTTAATATTTCTTGCAATAAAGTAAACGTAAAATTGAGAACAAACAACATCTGAATTATCGGCCTTTGCCCTATTATACAATACCTCAAGCATAGTATTCTCAACAGAATCATCACTATCCCAGTAAATTATATATTCTCCTTCTGCCTTTTCAAGACCATTATTCCTAGAGGCAGCTATTCCTAGATTTTTTTGATTAATAATTTTCACACAATCATACTGATCAGCATATTTTTGAGCTATCTTTAAACTATTATCGTAAGAACCATCATTCACAAGT
Source organism: Borrelia parkeri (assembly GCF_023035815.1). NCBI lineage: Bacteria > Pseudomonadati > Spirochaetota > Spirochaetia > Spirochaetales > Borreliaceae > Borrelia > Borrelia parkeri. Next base: position 593,539 of record NZ_CP073159.1, on the reverse strand, counting down.
ATAATTTCTTTATCTCTTAATGTTTGATTAAGAGCACTCTTTATCATAACTTCAAGGGTACTATCAGAATTAAAAAAACAAATAATCACAGAGACCTTGTACTTACACATAAAACCCTCCAAATAAATACCAATCTTAATAAAAAGCCTGGATTAATAACTAAATATAATAAATATACTAAATATTCTTAATTATAAGATATAAGGAAATATTGCATAGTATAGTTAATAAGCTTACATGATTTTAAATATATTTTCCAACAAATTAGATATAAATACTATATAATACAAAATACAAATTAAAGAAACAGATAATCAACTCAAAGAATAAGGAGTTTCAATGCTAAAAATAATTAGCCTTGGGGGTGGAATAATCAATCCTGACAAAATTAACATAGAATATATTAAAAATCTTAAAAATCTTATTTTCAAATGGGTACAAGAAGATAATAGGAGAAAAATTATCTTAATTACAGGAGGAGGAAAAACAGCAAGAGAATATCAAGATGCCTATAAACAAATTAATCCTAAGTTTAAAAATCATGAACTTGATGAGATTGGAATAATGGCAACCAAACTAAATGCCGAACTTATCAGCAAAGCAATGCAACCATTCTGCATTGACAATATTGTAAGCGATCCAACTCAAGATTTTCATTTTAAAGGACAAATAGTAGTTGCATCAGGATGGAAATCAGGATTTTCAACAGATTATATTACTGTAAAGTTTGCCGAAAAACTTAAAGCAGATGAAATAATTAATTTAACCAATGTAAATCAAATTTATGATAAAGATCCAAAAAAATTTGATGATGCAAAAGGATTAAGCAATATTACTTGGAATGAATTACAAAATATTGTTGGAAAACACTGGGATCCTGGTTCAAATTTACCGTTTGACCCAATAGCAACAAAACTAGCACTAAAGCTTGGTATCAAAGCTTACATATTAAATGGAACTGATCTTCAAAACTTAAAGAAAGTCTTTGATAAAAATGATGATTTTTTAGGAACTATTGTAGTAAAATAAAAACTATTGCCGGTATGGCGGAATTGGTAGACGCGTCAGACTCAAAATCTGATGAGGGTAACCTTGTGTCGGTTCGACTCCGACTACCGGTATTAATTTATTTAAATAAGCAACAATATTTACTAGAAGAAAGACTACAAATAAACACCAGCTTCTAAATAATATCAATAAATCTAATAAAATAAACCTGAATTATTGATACTAAACCTTTTAAAGATGAAATTTTAAGTATTAAGGCTCTTAATAGCATCCTTATAAATTAAAACAAGATTCATAAGTTCACTCTCATCAATATACTCATTGGTTTTATGAGCTGTATTATCTGAGCCTTTAAATAATGGACCAAAAGCAACACAATTTTTTAAAGCTCTAGAATAAGTTGCACCACCAATAGCAATAGGAGTAACATTACTCTCTCCTGTAAAGGCTTTATAAACTTCAATCAAAGACTCAATAAACTTTGAATCAGAATCAACATAAAGAGGATCAAGAAAAGAAACTTCATGATAATTTAAAGAATATAAATTTAAAGTTCTTTTTATCAAATCCACTAGTTCTTCTCGTCTACAAATTACAGGATATCTCATATCAAAAGATAAAATTTGATTAGATGTCTTAGACAATTTAACCTTTGTCAAGCAAAGAGTAAGTTGTCCAGATTTCGAATCTTCTAAAACTTTACCGAATAGTTTCTCACCATTAATAGTAAAACTGATCTTATCTTCAAAAAAGTTAATAAAATCGGCTTGTACACCTAAAGATTTAATAATCTTTAATGCATAAGGAGCAATATTAACACCAAGCTCAGGTAATGAAGCATGGGCAGAAATTCCATGAATTAAAACATTGTTCTCAAAAAATTTATATCTAATCTTACCACCAAAACTATCAAGTAAAATTCTAAAATCATCTTTATTAAAATTACCAAGCTCAAAAAAACACTCATCAGGAATCACATTATATCCAGTTCCAATCTCAAAATCCATAAAAAATTTCTCATCACTAATAACATCGAATTGCAATAACCCTTTCTCAGCATTAACAACAGGAAAATCACCATCAGGTGTAAAAGCAAAATCAGGAATCTCTTCCTTAATTTTATATTGCTCAATACAACGCCATGCCACCTCTTCATCTGTTCCAAAAATTACCCTAAACCTTTTATTAAAAAAAATCCCCTCTAAGACTAATAATTTAAAAGCATAAAGAACAGCCATCAAAGGCCCCTTATCATCTAGAACACCCCTAGCATATATTTTGCCATCTCTAAAATCAAGTTTAAAAGGATTTGAATGCCAATTAGACACATTGCCAGCATCAACAATATCAATGTGGGCCAAAATACCTATAAGTTCATCACCCTGCCCTATATCAGCAAAACCATAATATCCATCCCGATCCCTATAAACTTTAAAACCAATATCTTTAGCTATTTCCAAAACTTTATCTAAACATAAATCAATTTGTTCCCCAAAAGGCCTATTTTTCAAAGCAGAAGCGTTAACACTATTAAATTTTACTAACTCTCCTAAATGGAAATAAAATTGTTTTTCTAACTTAAAATCCATAAAACTAAACCTTGAGTACAATTTTAAGACAACTTAAAAATAAAAGCTAAAATATTTTTGATATTGTTTGCATAAGAGTGTCGGGATTGAAAGGTTTAACAAGCCAACCAGTAGCACCAGCTTTACGCCCCTCATCAACTTTTGACTGCTCAGATTCAGTAGTTAAAACAAGTATTGGAACAAAACTTCCAAACTCCCTTATCTGTTTAATAACCCCTATTCCATCCAAGTTAGGCATATTGATATCCGTAATAATTAGATCAAAATCTTTATCACTCTGTCCAACGGCTTCCTTAAACTTAGATACACCCTCTAACCCATCTTGGGCCTCAGAAACTCCAAAACCATTCTGCTCTAAAATGTAAGCAACACTTTGCCTAATGGCCCTATTGTCATCTATAACCAAAATCCTTTTTTGCATGTAACGCTCCTAAAACCACATAAAAAGTATACAAAAGTTAGAATAAAATTACACTACCCTCATCAAATGAATGAACGTCCTTTTCATCCTCGATAAAAGACAATAAATATTTTTTATGAATAAACAAAGTAAACCTATTAGCAATTCTGCGAATAAATTCCTTATCTTCAATTTCAACACACTTAAGACCATTTTTCAATAACTCTAAATCAAGAGTACTATTAATATCATTGTCCATTTCCATTAAAGTCTTTTCAAGATTTAAAAGCTCCATTCTCAAATTCTTAATATTATGAATACCTAACTTTACTTCTTCAAATATTTCTAAAAAATCAACTGGAAAGATTTCATAGGATAATACCTGATCAAGAGCAATCTTTTTTATCTCAAAAATATTATTCTTTATCTCCATAAAAAGCTTTTTAAATTTGTTAAAATAATTTCGTTCAAGATAAAATCTATTATCGCAATCTTTCACAACTTTTTCAAAGAAAAATATTATTTGGGACAAAAACTCTCGTCCTTTGGTAATATTTAGCTCAATATCACTAATAATTTTTGACATTTCAGAAATATTACCTTCCATATCCTCAAGTTCAACTCTCTTTACAACCTCTATTTTGGAAGCTATATTAATATTTTGGAACCTAGAAGAGATAGCTGAAATATTTGAAAACATTAATTCCAAAGATTTAACAAGCTTAATCTGTTCATAATAAAGATTTAAAAAATTAGAATTATTTTTTTCAACATCATCAATCCTTTTAAGTAAATTCGATAAAATCACGGAAAAAGATTCAACTGATCTTGAAATATCAATATATGAAGAATTATCTGACTTTAAATCATTAATAACCTGAATAGAAGAAATCGATGTGTCAATAAATTCTTCAAAAGCCATCAAATTTTCATCCAATTTAGCAATAACATCTCCAACTATCATTTTGGATGAATTTGTAAAAACAGATAAGACTTTTAACTTCTGAACCTCACTTGTATCTCTAAACTTAAAAACATCAATGCTTGAATACATAATATTTAGATGATACAAAGACTGAGTAAGTCTATCTTGAAACTGTAGATAAGACACAGCATTGACAAACTTAAATTTAAACTCACTAAGTATACCTAATATGTTATCATAAAAGGCAATAACTTCTCCAATACCCCCTGAAAATTCATCTATATTTTTAATCAAATTATCTTTAAATTCTTCAAGAATTTTATTCTCAGCCGTATTATTTTCAAGTACCTGATCCTTAGCACGATCAAGTCCAACTTTAATATCTCTACCCCTACTAGTTAGCTGGTCTGCTTGCTTAATCATAGATTGAGTTAAAGTCTTAATCTCATTTGTAATATAAGAAAAAGCACCTCCTGCTCTCCCAGCCCTCATGGCAACAGTCAATGTATTAATCGACATTATTTCCATATCAATAGAACTTTTTTTCATCTTTTCAATTACATCTTCAAGAATCTCTATATCTTTAACCTTATCTCTTATCATACTAAACTGTGCTTCAAGCAATTCAGTTGAAGAATTAAAATAAGATACAAAATCATTCAATACACTTATTACTTTAGAGATAAAATTATTCAAAGAATAATCATTATCAATCTCAAGATTAGAAATAAACCCAATATTAAAAGATAAATCTTTAATATCTTTGGAAAGTTTTTCTATTAATTTAGGAATTGATTTACTTAAACTGGCATAAACTTGCCTTGAATGACTATCAAAAGCCTCAAGTTCAACAAATAATTTATTAATATGCGGATCAATATCCAAAAATTTACCATCATCTTCCATTAAGATCTCCTTAAAATATATTCAGATATTTTATTTAAAGGAAGAACCTTATCTACAGCACCTATTTTTATTGCCTCCATAGGCATTCCAAATACCACAGACGTTACCTGATCTTGCGCAATGTTATATGCACCACTTCTCTTCATCTCAAGCATACAACAAGCACCATCATCTCCCATTCCCGTAAGCATAACACCAATAGCATTTTCCCCAGCATACATAGCAGCGGAACGAAACAAGACATTAACAGAAGGCTTATGTCTACTAACTAAAGGACCATCCAACAAATTAACAAAATAGTTTCCATTAGCATACTTCACAATTAAATGATAATGACCATTGGCAATTATTACAAGACCAGGCCTTAAAATATCTCCATCTTCAGCTTCTTTTACATCAATTTCAAGCTCATTATTTAAACTCTTTGCAAAAGATGTTGTAAAACCCCCTGGCATATGCTGAACAATAACAATTGGGGGAGAGTCTCTTTTAAAAAACTTTAAAAATACTCTTAAAGCCTCAGTACCACCAGTTGAAGAACCAACAAAAATAACTTTTCCGGTTTTATTTTTATTAATAACACCTTGATATTTCAGAATAACATCTGGATCATTCTTAGGAGAAACATTAATAACATCGGCAACCTTATAGCTTTTTGTTATACCAGAAATATTGCCTTCAGATTTTTTACTCTCAGACTTAGCAAAAGAATCAGGGGCTTTTATTCTCTTAGTCTCAAAAGAAGCAATAAATTTATTACCAGCCAGTTTCTTGATCTCAGATTTTATTAAATCCAAATAATCACTTCTAAATAAATTAACTGTAAGTTTAAAGTTAAGTTTATTTATTATTAGTTTAATTTTGTCTCTCTTAGATTCAAGAAAGCCAAATTTTGGATAAACTTCATCTTCTGCTATAAAAATAACAGGAAGTGAAATATTATTAAGAACATTATTAAGCGCATTTCCAAAATGAGACTTGGCAGCATTTTCATCAACAATAACCAAATCAGGAAATTTTTGTAAAAAAACATTAATAAGGTTTAAAGAATTAGAACCTGGATTTAATATCTCAACATTTATATCCTTAGAAAAAGCCCTAACAAAAACCTGTCTTATAAGACCTTGAATATCAATTATCAATATTTTCATTATAAAAGCCCAAAATATATTATGTTAAAGCATATTACCTTATAACCTTAGTTATTGTATCAATATCAACTAATAAGGCTAGACTACCATCTCCAAGTATTGTAGCTCCAGAAACTCCTTCTACTTTAGAATAAATTTTACCTAAAGTTTTTATAACGGTCTGATGTTGTCCTAATACCTCATCCACCACAATTCCTATTTTACCACTATTTGCATTAACAACAATAACATGCTCACTATCACTCTCTTCATCAGATATTTTAAAAAATTCTCGCAAACGTATAAAGCTAATCATGCTTCCTCTATAATTCATAACATTACTATTATTTTCAAACCCACACACCTTAGAAATCAATTTATCAGCTTCAAGACAAGACTCAACACTAGAGAGAGGCACAATAAAATGTTCATCTTTTACCCTCACAAGCCACCCTTCAATAATTGCCAAGGTCAAAGGAAAAATTAACTTTATGCGAGTATATTTGCCAAATTCACTCTCAAGAATCACATTTCCTCTAAGAGACTCTACCTGTTTTTTAACAACATCCATTCCAACACCACGCCCTGATACATTTGTCACAACATCAGCTGTTGAAAATCCTGGTTCAAAAATTAAATTATAAATATCCACATCTGATAAAGTCCTTGAAACAGCCTCAGATATTATATATTTCTCTATAGCTCTCTTAATTATTTTACGCTTATTAAGTCCTCTACCATCATCTTCAATAATAATAATCACAGAATCACCTGACTGATGCGCAGAAAGCTTAATGACACCTTGCGGATCTTTGCCTGCCTCTATTCTCTCTTCTGCCGGTTCAATTCCATGATCAATTGCATTCCTTATTAAATGCACTAAAGGTTCATTTAATCTTTCAATAATACTTTTATCAAGAACAGTATCACCACCTTGTGAATGATAACGAATTGATTTGCCAAGTTGAGCAGATAAATCTTTAACTATTCTTTGAAATTTTACAAATAAAATCTCAATAGGAACTGTTCTAAGTCCTGTGGTATAATCTCTAAGCTCATTAATAAGCAAAGAAAATTCAGCTGAAATTAAATTTAAAATATTATTATTACTACTCTCAGCTTCCTTTGAAAGCTTAGATTGAATCGTAACAAGTTCACCAACAAGATTGACCAAATGATCCAATTTTTTTGAATCAACCTTAATACTTGCAATGTTTACTTTACTCTTAGCAGTATCATCATTAAAATTAGCTCCACCCTTAAGAACCGTTTTATTATATATCTCTTCTGTTTTCGATGAATTCTGTTTCTCCTTAGAGAAGACTTTATCAACATCTTTATCTAAATTATTTACTAAGGAATCAAGCTCAAAGGCCTCAGGTATATCATAAGATGAATCAACTTCTTCAACAACAAATTTTGACTGCCCATCCAAAAATATAAAAATATCTTCTATAGAACTTTTACTCTCTTCTGTCTCTAGCTTGACTTCCCACTCAACATAAACATTATCAGGAGATATTAATTCCAAGTCAGGAATGTTTTTTATCCTAGCCCTAACTTGTCCATTTCCTAAATTTAATAATTTTTTTAAAAAATTGATTGGTTTGTGCCCATGAAATAAAATTCCTCGTGAAGGCGAAAAAAGAATTTTATAAATTTTAGTCTCAACATTTAAAGCTTCATCCTCAAATTTACCTTGAGTCAAAGATGCATCCAAGAGAGCTCCTTGTGAATCCAAATCATTAGATAAACTGATCTGATCTCCTCCAGTAGAACTTAAAACTGAATCAGTATTTAACCTAACACCAAGTCCAAATCCTTTTTTGATTGTATCTATCAAAATTTTTTCACGATCTTTATATGAACTCTCATCAATAGCCTCATCTCCTTCAATTAGTTCACGAATAAAATCAACTGCCATTAAAGTAGCATCAACAGTATCCTGATTAAATTCATCAGAACCTTCTTTTATAGGATCAAGGACCGTTTCTATTTCATGCACAAGAGAAGCTGTTAAATTAAAACCAAACATTCCTGCACTACCCTTGATTGTATGAAAATTTCTAAAAATAGAATTGATAACCTCTTTTCCGGATTCAAACTCAATATTAAGAAGTGCATGCTCAATATCTGAAATATTCTCTATAGACTCCTCTTTAAAAGAATCTTTAAATTTATCTATCATATCACTACTATTCATAAACTGCCCTTAAATACATAAAACTAAAATTCAATTAAACTAAGGCCTAAATCTAAGTGATCAATATCCTCAATATCATTTAAAAATCCACCATATATCAATGAACTTAAAACCTCATCGGATGGATATTCTATCTTTATAAATAAGTTCCTATCTTTAGCATATTTATTGGAAGCATACAAAATTTGTATAAAAGTAACATCTATTTTCTCCACATTTGAAAGATTCATTACCAGCGTCTCTTTTTCTTTCATCTCTTTAAGAATATTTAAAAGATCTTCTTTAACTTTAAAGATGCTGTTTACTACAAGTTCTCCTTCTGGATTATAAATCATAACACGTAAAACTCCTATTGATCACAATTAGGATCATATATTGTAGTATTTTTAAAACTGGAAAGTTCTTTAATATCAAATAGATTTTTTACATTAAGAATAATAATAAATTTATTATTAAGCTTACCAATGCCAGATATAAATCTCGAATTAAATCCTGTACCAATCTTTGGAGCCTCATCAATATCGGATAAATTTAGCTCAAGAACCTCATTAACATAATCTACTAAAATTCCAAGATTCAATTCATCACCTTCATATATCAGATTTAATATGATGATATTCGAAATATCAACGTCTTTTTTCTTAAGCCCATCATCACTAACTTTACGATCTTGCATACCAAATTGCTTTCTAATATCAATTACTGGAACTATTTTTCCTCTATTATTGATTATCCCTGCCATATAATCAGGGGTTCTTGGTATTTTTGAGATTTTAGTATACTCTAAGACCTCAACAACATATTTAATTTCAATCGCATAAAGCTCATCTAAACTAAACAAAAGATACTGATTTAATGTACCCTGTAAATCGGTTTCTAATTTCATAAATGCCTCTTAATAATATAACTAATAATATAAGAACACTCCATAAGTTTTATTCAAACCTCACATATCTTACATATTCTCATGTATAAATTATAAATCAAAAATTTCAATACTAAACAAATATAAAATAATGTTCAAATGTCATACATAATATAAGTAAAAATATCAATGTTCATCACCTTAAGTTACTAGAAACAATAATACCTAATAACTTGGTCTCTATAAATAACACTCACAAAAGAACATTTGAAACAATCCAGGCAAAACATAATTAAACTTTCACAATGGTCCTGAATTATTAAAACTCACTCTTATTAGTCAAATATAACAATTTTCCATAAAAGGAATACTTGAGTATGAACAAAATTGGATAAACAATAAATGATAATAAACGATTTATCTTTATTACAAACCTATTGAATTATGTCAATCCAGAATTAAAATTCATATTATATTTTATAATAAAGGAAAAAAACTTATGAAAAAAAAGAACATGCTTGCCTTAATGTTTATGTTAGCATCAATATCTGCTTTTGCAAATTCAACATCAACAGCAAGAAACAAATTCGGTATGGGGATTTTACTGCCATTCCCAATTGCATTAGAATTCAATATTGGAAATTTTGATATAGACTTAGGTGCCTACAGTGGAACAAACAACTTTTTTCAGGATTGGAAAACTTTATTCCTTGCAATAGACTACATCTTTTACATACATACCTTTTCAAGAGCAGATAACATGCTAGACTTTGCTATTGGAGGCGGTGGATATGGAACAATATGGTTCTCAAGATGGAGCAACAATAAAATAAATAGTGGTCCAATGAGCTTAGGAGCAAGATTACCACTGATCTTAAATCTTGCAATAGCCAGAAAAAAATTTGATATATTTTTAAAAGTAGCACCTGGTCTTGGATTAAATATTTGGAGTAGAGGAGTTGGATTTAGATGGGAAGTATTTGCCGGACTTGGTATGAGACTTTGGTTTGCATAAAAATAACTGCTTATCATATCAAGAGAAATACTTAAGTATTTCTCTTGACAAATTAAGTAAAATATCAAAATAAAATTTCAATATATGCTTAAAAACATCAAATAATCCCACTCCCAAAAAACTGCTATTATCCCAAAAATCATACACGATTTAAATGATATGTATATTGAAAATCATCAATAACAAAATTGATTGCATAACTTAAAAACAAACTGAAATTATATATATAATTTTATTTAAATATGACAATTCATACTATTACTTCCCTTTGAAAACAATCGAGTATATACTTAAAAAATGAGAGGATTTATAAGTACATGAAAAAAACAATCTTAATCTTACTACTAATAAACTACTTTAATGTTTCAGCAAAAGAGTCACACACAAATAAAGGTTATTTCGGAATTGGAATATTAGGGCCATTATCAAACGCATTTCAACTGGTTTTAGGTAAAAATATCACAATAGAAATTGGAATTTATAACGGATTAAAAAATTTATTCAACAATTTCAATACATTATTTGTTTCCCTAGAGTTTACTGCACTCTCATCAGATTCGTCAGAACAATCTAAAGCGATAGATGCTTCACTGGGAATTGGAATTTATGGGTTATGGTGGATACCTGAATGGCAAAATACCCGCAAAACGTATAATTCAACAAATATAGGAATTAGAATATCGCTCACCCTAAATTTACCAATTATCAAAAAAAATTTTGACATATTCTTAAAAACAGGACCGGGTATCAATATTTGGGGTATTGGTGGTGGCAATCCACAACAAAAATGGGAAGCATTTGCTGGTCTTGGTATGAGACTTTGGTTTGCATAAAAATAAACAGAATTATAAACACTTCAAATTTTAAATAAAAATTAAATCAACAGAATTCATCCCATAAAATTTTATTAATCATCAAAAATCAAATATAATGATATAGAAACATTAATTATTGGAGATTTAATGCAGAAATTAGTGCTAATAGCAATACTAACACTAAACATATGGGTCAGTGCATTTGGAAGAAGCTCATATTCAGATAGAAAAATAGGATTTGGAGGAAGCATTGGAAACCCAATATTTAATTATATTATGTCATTCCCATTTATAGATCTTGAAATAGGTTATGGAGGAACTAATGGTATTAATCTGTCAAAAGGCAAACTCAAATCAAAAAAATATGACTTTAACATATTTGTACTCTCAGCCTTAGATCTAATATTAACAATACCATTAATAGAAAAATTATCTATTGGAACAGGAATTGGGGGAAATATACACATATCATCTAACAAATCAAATTTCATAAACATGGAAATAGGATTTGGATTTAGAATTCCAATAGCTATTTTTTATGATTTAACAGAACAAATAGAAGTAGGTCTTAAAATAGCACCTTCAATAGAATTTGTATCAAACGCAAAATCCATTGCATATCATTATCTCTATGCAGGACTTAAAACAAATATAATAGGTGGAATATTCATTAAATATTATATTTAAATACTAATCTCAAATCATTCCCAAGTACTATGGAAAAATTCACCTCTCTTTGAATCAATTCTTTCAAAACTATGTGCACCAAAGAAATCTCTTTGAGCCTGAATTAAATTGGCTGGTAAATAATTAGTAGAATAAGAATCTAGAAAAGACAGACTTGCATAAAATGCTGGCAAAGGTATCCCAATTTCACTAGCCTTTGAGACTATTCGCCTTAAAGACTTATGATGATTTCTTATTATATCTAAAAAATAATCATCAAAAATTAAATTAATAAGATGTGGATTCTTATCATAAGCCAATTTAATCTTCTCTAAGAAAACACTTTTAATTATACAACCCTCTCTCCAAATCAAAGAAATCTTTCCCAAGTTCAAGTCCCAAGAATAATTAACAGATGCACTCTTAAGCATCATAAAACCCTGAGCATAAGCTAATATTTTGGAAACTAAAAGAGCATAATATAGGTCTAAAATCCAATCACTCAAATCAAATTCAACAGAATCCACGTCCATTTTAAGAATATCACTAGCAATTACTCGTTCATGTTTTAATCCCGACAAAAACCTTGCAAACACAGACTCAAAAATTAAATTCGCTGGCACATTTAATTGCAAAGCTTCAATTGATACCCACTTCCCAGTACCTTTTTGATTTGCAACATCTAAAATTTTATCAAGTAAATATTCATTATTTTCCTTATATTTTAAAATTTTAGATGTTATCTCTATTAAATAACTAGAGAGATCACCTTCTCCCCACTTGTCAAATACTTCGGAAATTTTTAAATTATCTAAATTAAAAGCTCTCTGCATAAAGAAATATGTTTCACCAATGAGTTGCATATCTGCATATTCAATTCCATTGTGAACCATCTTTACATAATGTCCAGCTCCACTCTCACCAACATAAGCAGAACAAATATCTCCCATATTTGTCTTAGCAGCTACTTTATTTAAAATAGGCTCAATTAATCCATAAGCTTTTTTGTTCCCACCATACATCAACGAAGGTCCAAATCTTGCACCCTTTTCACCACCTGAAATTCCAAGTCCAACAAAATAAATATCCTTAGAAGATAATTCTTTCTCTCTTTTTATTGTATCTTTATAATGAGAATTTCCACCATCAATAATAATATCGAATTTTTCAACTAAAGGTAAAATTTGTTCAATGACTTCATCAACAGCTGAACTTGATATCATTAAAATAATTTTTCTAGGTTTCTTTAAATTTCCAATAAAATCCTCAATATTTTTAAATCCATTAATCTTTTTATGAGCATTGTTTACAAGGAAAACTTCTGTTTTATCATTATCTCTATTATAAACAGAAACATTAAAACCGCTATCAGCAATATTTAACGCTAAATTACTTCCCATAACTCCTAGCCCATAAATACCAATATCCATTGTACTATCCTCTACCCTAATTTTTTATTACAGACAAATTTACTTTATTCATTATTTTTAGATTATGTTATATTATAAAAAAAGTAAAGATTAAAACAAATGCAAGACAGGAGAATTCTATGAAAAAACAATTTGATACAGAGGTTAATGATTTACTTTATTTAATCATACATTCTCTTTATTCTCATAAAGAAATATTTTTACGAGAATTAATATCAAATGCCTCTGATGCCATTGATAAGCTTAAATTTTTAAACTTAACAAACGAAAAATTCAAGGATATCAAACTAGATCCAAAAATAGAAATAAGCTTTGATGAAAAACTCATTAAAATAAAAGACAATGGTATTGGGATGAACAGAGAAGACCTGATTAACCATCTTGGTACAATTGCAAAATCAGGAACTAAAGAATTTATAAATAACCTAAAAAAAGATGAGAAAAATACTGCAAGCTTAATTGGACAGTTTGGAGTTGGATTTTACAGTGCTTTTATTGTCGCAGACAAAGTTGAACTTGTAACAAAAAAAGCATTGGAAGATATTGCCTATCTCTGGTCCAGTGACGGCAAAACAGGATATGAAATAAATAAGACAGAAAAAGATGAACATGGAACTGAAATAACCCTTTATCTTAACGAAGAAGGAATTGAATATACCAACAAATGGAAAATCCAAGAGATTATCAAAAAATATTCAAATCACATAAGTTATCCTATCTTCATCAAGTATAAAGAACCCTTGATGAAGGATGGCAAACAAGAAGGATTTGAAGAAAAGGAAGATAAATTAAATGATACAACAGCAATTTGGATAAAAAATAAAAATGAAATAACTGATGAAGAATACAATGAATTTTATAAAAATCTAACCTTTGATTATGAAAATCCATTAATTCATATTCATACAAAAGCAGAGGGAAGTATTGAGTATACAAATCTTTTTTATGTTCCAAGCAAAGCTCCCTATGATCTGTACTACCCAAACACTAAACCTGGTGTAAAACTATTTATAAATAGAATTTTTATCACAGATTCTGCAGACAGCTTACTTCCAAATTACTTAAGATTCATAAAGGGAATAATAGATTGTCAAGACTTGCCCCTCAATGTAAGTAGAGAAATTTTACAGCAAAACAAAATATTGGCCAAAATAAAGGCATCTTCTGTAAAGAAAATACTTAGTGAACTTGAAAAGCTAAGTGAGGTAGATAATTCTAAATTCAATGAATTTTCCAAAGAATTTGGAAGATGTTTAAAAGAAGGAGTTTATTCTGACTTTGATAACAGAAGCAAACTTATATCCTTAATTAGATTTAAGTCTTCTCACGTAGACGGACTTGTATCTTTAAGAGAATACAAAGATAGAATGCCTGAGGAACAAAAAAGCATATACTATATAACCGGAGGGAGAGAAAATATACTTAAAATCAATCCAATTGTAACTGCTTACAAAGAAAAAGGATATGAAACTCTCATTATGGATGATGAACTTGATGAGGCTATTTTAAATTTCATCACAGAATATGATGGCATAAAGTTAAAAGCAATAAACAAAAACGAAACAAGTGACGAACTAAAAGATGAAAATTTCAAACAAATGGAAGAAGAATTCAAAGACATCCTACTCAAAGTAAAAACAATACTTAAAAATCATGTCAAAGATGTGTCACTATCAGCAACGTTAACACAAGAACCATCAGCAATAATAATTGATAGTGCTGACCCCACTTATCAAATGCAAAGAATTATGATATCAATGGGACAAGAGGTTAAAGAAATAAAACCTATTCTTGAACTCAATCCAAACAATAAAATCATTCAAAATTTAAAAAATCTAGATGATGTAAACTTGGAAAAAATAAGCATTATTCTTTTTGAAGAAGCAATGATAACTTCCGGTCTACAAAGCAAAAACCCACGTCAATTTATAAACATAATAAATGAAATGTTAGAGCAAAACATATAAAGAGAGTAAGTTCGCAAGCATAAGCTTGCGAACTTACTTTTTAACTCTAAGAACCAAATCTTTGCCTGCCTCAACAGGTTTAGTCTGAGATATCTTAGTTTTAATGTCTTCAGTTAAAATAGTAGAAGAAGGTACAATATACTCAGAACCATCATCAAGTTTTCCAAACACATACTCAATGCTTGAAACCTCATCAGAATTTGCAATAACAACAGGCGTAACTACTGACTCTGCATGAGCCTTTAAATACTCAAGGTCCAGTCTAATAATAACATCACCTTGTTTGACGCTCATACCCTCCTCGGCAACTCTTGTAAAACCCTTACCATTCAAATTAAGAGTATTAATACCAAAATGCACAAAAATTTCAACACCTTCTTTAGTTTCAAGACTAAAAGCATGGTTAGTTTTGAAAATTTTACCAATATTTCCATCACAAGGTGCAACTAACTCACTTCCAGTTGGCATAATTGCAATTCCGTCACCAACTATCTTCTCAGCAAAAGCTTCATCTGGCACTTTATCAATTGAAACAACTTTTCCACTAACAGGCGCTATTAAATCCAAAGTAGCGGACTTTTTAAAAAAACCCAAAAAACCCATAAACTAATCTCCTATATATTTATCTAAAAATTTTAAAGTCTCTGATTCTAACTTACTATTTAATACTTTATTTGCCAATTCACTTAAGTCAGATATTGTATATTTGCTTAGCAAATACTTAATTCTAAGTGAAGAACTAGGAACCATACTTAAAGATCTAAATCCAAGCCCAATAAGAATTAAAGCTCCAGCCTCATCTCCTCCAAGCTCACCACAAACAGAAACATCAATGTTAAAATTATTACCAGCATCAAGAACGTTCTTAATCAGCCTTAATACAGCAGGATTATATTTATCGTATAAATTTGATATCTTTTGATTACCCCGATCTACAGCCAAAGTATATTGGGTTAAATCATTAGTACCAATACTAAAGAAATCCAATTTGTTAGCAAAGTCAGATGCCATTAAAGCTGCTGAAGGAACTTCTATCATACATCCGACTTCCAAATTTTCATCAAAAGGCAAATTCCTAGACTTTAAATTTGTTTTAGCTTTATTTATAAAATAATTCACTATATCAAGTTCCTCATATCTAGTAAGCATAGGAACCATGATTCTTATCTTGCCATAATGACTAGCCCTAAAAATGGCATTAAATTGACTTTGTATTAAATCCTCATAGTCCATATACATCCTAAGAGCACGATACCCTAGAAAAGGATTATCTTCCTTTGGGAATTTAAAATATGGAATCTCCTTATCTCCTCCAATATCAAGAGTACGAATAGTAACAACACTTTTTTTCTCAATAGTGTCTACAACTCTCTTATAGGCCTCAAATTGTTCATCCTCTGTTGGAGGCTTTACAGACTCCATATATAAAAATTCTGTCCTAAAAAGCCCTATACCATCAAGCCCATATTTATTAACATAAAAAACATCTGTAGGAGTTCCAATATTAGCCTTCAGAGATATTTTAATACCGTCTTTTGTCTTTGCATCTTGGTTTTTTAATGCGAAAAGCTCTCTCTCATACTCATTATACTCTAATATCTTATGTGCATATTTATCTAGTTCACTGGATGAAGGATTACCAATAATTATTGAAGACAATCCATCAATTATCAACTGCTCACCTTCTTTAATTTTAGTAATATCCAAAGGTGTCATCACAAGAGCAGGAAGTCCCATTGTCCTTGCCAAAATAGCAGCATGAGAAGTCTCACCACCAACTGTAGTCACAAATCCCTTAACATAACTTAAATCAACCTGCATTGTATCAGAAGGTGTTAATTCTTCAGTAATCAGAACCACATCTCTTTTAACCTCAGAGAGATCAGTAACCTGATCTAAAATATTTGAAATAAGCCTATTTCTAATATCTTTAAAATCAGAAGCTCTCTCTTTTAAATAAGCATCTGTATATTCTTCTACACTCGCAATTAATTCTTTAAAAGACAGATAAACAGCATAAGCAGCACAATAATTTTCATTCTTAATAAAACTTGTAACAGAATCAGAAAGTTCATCATCCTCAATCACTAATATCTGTCCTTCAAAAATGCCTTCCTTATCAGCACCAAGTTGAGCCACAGCCTTCTTTGTAAGCTCTTTAAGTGCAGATATAGCTTTTGATTTAGCATCATTAAATTTTTTTATCTCATCATCAATTTGTAAAGAAGCAATTTTTGATTTATCAATAAATTTATCAAAATCCTTTTTAATAAAAAGAGCCTCTCCTACACCTATCCCTTTAGATATTCTTTTCCCCGATAAAGTCATATAAACCTTCCATACCTATTCTTTAAAAGATTCAATGAGCTCAACAAGTTCAGTAACAGCCTTTTCTTCATCATCACCATCAGCACAAACCACAAGCTTCTTACCAGAAGATAATTCTAAGGTTTGTAATCGAAATAAACTTTTTCCACTAACAGATTTTCCATCAGCTTCAATAGTTATATCACTAGCATACTCTTTAGCTTTTTTGACAAACGTTGACGCTGGTCTAACATGCAAGCCATTAACAGCATTAATTGTAGCTTCTTTTTTTACCATAAACTTAAGCCCCTTATTTGAATAATTATTTTTTGATTAAGTTATTAACAAATAAATATTATAATGCATAAAAACAAATTGATAAATTAATTCTATTGCTTTTATACTAAAACTATGCCAAAAAACCAGCAATTATTTAATAATGCTAACTTTTACAAGACTAAAAACTAGATAATATATCGAAATAAAAATTTTTTATAAGTCTTAAACTTCTCTCCCCTAAACTAAAGTTTTTAACATCTCGAATATTTTTATCCAGCATCTTAAGAGAATCTTCAATTTCAACTAAAGATAAAGGTAAAGATTTATTAAGAAGTAAAACTTGAAAATCCCTTAAAGTAATAACCTTGTCATTATAAAATATCTTCATCAAAAAATCACTTATAATATCTCTTTTAATATTCAAAAGAACGCAAATAAAAATAATGTTTGCCTCTTTTAGAATATCAAATGAAAAAGTATCAACAAATATTCTGCTACAAAAACTCTTATTCCATAAATTTGTGATTGGAAATTTTAATTTACTTAAAAATAAAGTATGGCGACTTTGTATATAATCATCCCTGTTAATACTGTAAGCATTATAAGTATAAGTTCTTTTGGTTAAAATATTTTTAAATTCAAGATGAGCATCAAGACTTAACAATAAAGGATATAAATCAAATACTGTGTTTTTATAATAAAATCCATTAGCAATATTAATACTATTCAGATATATCCTATCATTTAGTCTTGAAATAAATTCATAAAATAACCTTGGAATATTTCTCTCTCCAAATTGCAATATTGTATCATAAGTAACACATGGTCCCATTTCCAAAAAATTACTCTTAAGAGAAACTTTATTAAATCTTTCAAAGTTATTAATTATAAAAAAATTATCAGAAATTTCATTTTTCATAAAAATTTCAGCATTTTTATGAAAATCAATCTCATTATAAACTATATAATTGTTTGAATCTTCCTTAAACAAATTAACAAGTGTATTAAAATTTTCTGGATAATATACCTTCAAACCTCTCATTTCCTCTCTAACTCTTCCAATCTCAAATAAAGATCTAAAAAAGTATTAACATCAAGACAATTACACTTTAATGTATGATAATAGCCTAAAATATCAGTCCTAATTATAACTTTACGTTTTAAAAGATAATAAAATAATAATGCATTAGATGAAAAACAATTTGTACAAAACCCAAAATCATTTTCTAATAAAACCTTAACTAAGGTTTCATAAAAAGTTGTATTTTGCAATCCCTCAACAGTAATGATGCTACGCCCATTTAACATAAAGGCTGAAACTAAAGACGAATATACAGGCTTTAAGTCTAATAGCACTAATGAGAATTTTTTATTCATATTTTCAATAAAATTTCGATTGCCTGAATAAAAAATACTTATCAAAAGCTCTCTAGTACTTAAAGGAAGCTTAATACTTTTTGAAAGAGTCTCTCCATTTAAATTAAAACTAATTAGTATCAATTCGTATACTCCAATTATCTAAAATATCCTTAAGATCAATAGGGGTCTTACAGATATTGAAGTCAAAAGCCTGGATTAAAGCTGTTTTTATTGCACAAACAGATGCAATAAATAATATTCTAAAAGAAAAAACAAATTCACCATCTTCAATAAACTCAAGATCCACAGAATCAACAATATCATAAGTAATATTTCCAAAAACATAATCAACTGCCAAGCTAAAAATTGAAAATATACGCTTATTATTTATCCTAAGTTTATCAAACTTACCGTTTTCAACAAAAAAATTCACATTACTAAACACAATATTAAAAGAATATATTTCTATATCAATTTCAAGAGAACAAGCAACATTAAATTTCTTATCTATATCCATAACAAAATCTTGACCAGCTACAACAGGATACTCTCCTTTAAAATTCTCACCGATCATCATGACAAGCACATCCTTAATAGCCAAAACTTCTCTTTCAATAATGTAAGATTCTTTAATCAACATACTATAAAGTCCAACATCATCCATACAAACATCACTAACAATAAAATTTACATTACTATAAGATAAGCTAAAAGTCCTAGCTAAAGTATTCCTTAAATAGTTCATTAAGTTGATATCCATAATTTTATAAGGAATAAATATATCTAATTTATCCTTATGTAAACTCATAGAAACAGTTTGATTGCCACCTAAGAGAGCAGAATCTAGATTAGAGTCCAGATTTAAAAAGGCAAATCCTATACCTTTTCTTCTCACATCAAAAATATTATATTTTTTCTTTAAACTTATAGAAGATGACTTGCGCATGATAGAATTTTTCAAATCCATCTCTTTAAAAAGCTTAAAAAAAACATTATATTCACTCTTAACATAGCTGAGTAAATAACTAAGAGGTTCAATTGACAAACTAACTGCAAGATTATAAAAATTTGAATAAATAAAATTATAAACAGCGATTCCAAATAAAAAATAATTATCATAAAAAAACACAGCATTACTTGTAGTCGATATAAAATTAAAATGTATACACACATCAAAAAATAAATTATCAAAAATATACCTGAGGTAATCAAAATAAAACTTATATAAAAAGTGTAATGGTCTGTTGATTTCAAGATCTAACATAATTTTATCAAGCCTATTTTCCGATGATAAATAATTGACAGCTGAAAACTTTAAGCTTAAAGATTGTGACATTAAAAAATGTCTCTTATAATAAATAACATTAACCTTCAGTCCAAGTTTTTTAGCAATTATTATGCCTTGTAAGACAGCATTAAAAGAAACTGAAAACAAAACATTAACACAATTATTATTAATAGGATTGATAATGATCTTATCTTTAGCAATACAAAAATTATCACTAATAATTTGCTTCACAAGTGCAATATTATCAAGGTCTGCATCAATGACTAAACTATCATCCTTAAAGCACACTTTAACTAAAATAACATCACTACAATAATTCAAACAGTCTGAAAACTCATAATAAGAATTATAAATTTTAAACTCACCCAATTCTTTTAATCCTGAATCAGGATAAACATCGTTTTGCTCAATGGCTTTTAATTCAAAAACAACACTTGCTTCTGCTTCTAATAAAGAGTCTAAGCTATCAGAATATAAAACCAAAGGAATTTGTCCTTCAAAATTTATTTTATTATCAAAAAGTTTTAAATCAAATTCATTAGAATCAAAAGCATCGATTACTTTTAAGGTAATATCATCTTTATAACTTATATTAAAAACCTGATCTTTATATTGATCTAAAATCTTAAAATCTTCAATGATAGAATTCTTGATATTACAACAAACTGGCAAAGCCCAAACTTCTTCCATATCCTTTAGCTTCATAAACAATTAAATAAAATAAGGAGTCAAAAATTTATAATTTATCTTCTATTTGTATCATTATGGCACAATACCAACAAAATTACTATTGAAAAAAAAACATGATGTAACAATTAAATTTACTCAATTAATGATATCCTAAAGATTAAAGTATAGAACTCAACGATTATATTATTTCAATGTTATTATATATTATATATTTTCTTTTGATAAATTCTACAAAGTATGATAATATCAAATAATATTAACAGGGTGTTTATGGGTAAAAAGATACTTTCAATACTCTCTAAAACTTTTATGTTGCTCTCTTGTACATTACTTTTTGGAGAGTCCAAAAAAAATATAACTCACTATATAATGAATCACTCAAAAGTTTATATCCCTAAAGAAGACTTAAGTGAAGATTTTGACAACGAAGAAGAGATAATTTATCATAAGAAAAATGAAATTTCAAAAGATAACAACTCAAATACACCAAGTAAAAAATCAAAAAAATTTAAAGTTTCAGAACAATTTCAAGTATCAGATAACAGAAAAACAAGAAATGATGTCTTAACAAATGAGGAGTTAGAATATCCAAAAAGTTTAAACACAAAAAATTTTTACTCAGAACAAGAAAATATAGACGATTGGTTCATAAAAGATATAGATAAGTTAAAACTTAGAATTGAAAACTATGAGAAAAAAATAGAAAATATAGAAAATCTTTTAAGTCACACAAATATAAAATCAATAAAAAAAAAGAATGAAGAATACGAAATTTTAACAAAAAATTTAAAAGAAATCATTGAAAAAATAAAAAATCTAATTAACATAAAAGAAAACTTATTTAATCATGCTCTTCAATCAAAAAACAATCATTACAACAATGATCAAGAATATGAAGAAAATCAAAATGAATATATATCCAATGAAGAATATAATTATCCACCGGAAAAAAACACATATGATATACATGCTCAAGAACAGGAATATTTCAATTCAGAAACCCAAATCCTAAGTGAATTGAACAATAAAATCAATAATAACAAAGATACTCTTAACAATAATACTCACAAATTAAGTGAGCTGGATGATAAAATCAATAACAACAAAGATACTCTTAACAATAATACTCACAAATTAAGTGAGCTGGATAATAAAATTAATAATAACAAAGATACTCTTAACAACAATACTCACAAATTAAGTGAATTGAACAATAAAATCAATAATAACAAAGATACTCTTAACAATAATACTCACAAATTAAGTGAGCTGGACGACAAAATCAATAACAACAAAGATACTCTTAACAACAATACTCACAAATTAAGTGAATTGAACAATAAAATCAATAATAACAAAGATACTCTTAACAACAATACTCACAAATTAAGTGAGCTGGACGACAAAATCAATAACAACAAAGATACTCTTAACAACAATACTCACAAATTAAGTGAACTGGATGACAAAATCAATAATAACAAAGATACTCTTAACAACAATACTCACAAATTAAGTGAGCTGGATGACAAAATCAATAATAACAAAGATACTCTTAACAACAATACTCATAAATTAAGTGAGCTGGATGATAAAATCAATAACAACAAAGATACTCTTAACAACAATACTCACAAATTAAGTGAGCTGGATGACAAAATCAATAATAACAAAGATACTCTTAACAATAATACTCACAAATTAAGTGAGCTGGACGACAAAATCAATAACAACAAAGATACTCTTAACAACAATACTCATAAATTAAGTGAGCTGGATGATAAAATCAATAACAACAAAGATACTCTTAACAATAATACTCACAAATTAAGTGAGCTGGACGACAAAATCAATAATAACAAAGATACCTTATTAGCATTTCAAAAAGAATTAATAGACTTAAAAAATAATCATGATACTAGTTTAAAAAATATCGAAAACAATTTATCTTCAATAGAAAAAGTAATCAATGCACTAAAAGACAAAATTGATAAAAATGCAGAATTATATGAAGAGAATAAAGATATAATGCAACAAAAGCAAAACAAAATAAATATATTAGATGAAAAATTAACGAATAATGAAAATGCTATTTTAACACTTAAAGAAGAATTTACAAAATATAAAAACAAAGACCTCTTCACACATGACAACAGAGAATCACAATACAAAAAAAAGGAATTTTATTCTAACAATAAAAAAACACCACATAAAAGAACTGTAATAAAAACTGCTGAATTTACAATATATCCAGATACACATTCAAACAATTATAATTTTAAAGATCAAAGCAGTGAGTTTGATTTTAAAAAATCTAACGGATATTACATTGAAATAGAACCAACAAAAAATTTACATAGAGCACAAGAAATTTACAAATTAATCCCAAAATATAATGTTAAAACCCATTTCATTAACCCATCACTCAAACATAAAGAAAAATTTTTCAGAAACTTAATAAAAGTAGAACATGCAAATGAGATAGGAACTCTATACAAAAACCTAGCATCTGAATTTAAAAAGATAAGAATAATAAAATAAATTTAATTACCTAAATCCACAAAATCTTTAATATCAGAAAGACCAAAGGTTTTAATTCCCAAATTATTGGCTTTTTTCAATTTTAATCCAGGTTTCTCTCCAACAAGTAAAAAATCTAAACTCTTAGTAACTGCCCTATTGAAAATAGCACCTTTTTTAATAATCTTTTCAATAAGAACATCTCTAGAATACCCTTTAAAAGAACCTGTAATACAAAAATTTTTGCCAAATAAAAAAGAATCATCCACAGCATAATTAGTATTACATTCTTCCAATTTAAACCCTAATTCTTTAAAAAAAATAAACTTATCAAGAATAGTCTTATCATTAAAAGCTTCAATAATATTTAAAGCTATTCTCTCACCTATTCCCTTAATCTTTAAAAGTTTGGCAAGAGCAACCTCTTTATTTTTGCAAAGAGTACTAATTATATCAAACGAGTTTAAATTGTTATTAATTAAAACCAATATTGTATTTGCTCCAAGCTCCTTAATTCCCATACCAAGAAGCAACTTTCTAAATGGCCTACCTTTACTATCGCTAATTGAACGCTTTAAATTATCTATTCTCTTAAGATCAAAACCCCTTAAATTAATAAGTCTATCAAAATTTAAAGTATAAAGCTCAATCTCCGAAGATATAAACTTCATTTCAAAAAGGAACTCTATTGTTTTCCCTGAAAGTCCTACAATATTCATGCATTTCTTACTACAAAAATATTTTATTTGCTCAATTATTCGATAAGGACAATGTTTATTTACACAAAAAAGATGTGAACCCTCTTTAATTAAAGCCATTTTACATGAAGGACAATTACTAGAAATTTTAAAACTACCAATCGCAAGCTTTTCTACCACCAATTCAACAGCAGGAATTACATCTCCACGTCTTGAAATCGCAACAACATCTCCAACATTTAAGCCAATAGAGTCTATATAATCTTGATTATGCAGACTTGCATTAGTAATAAAAGCTCCCGCAACAAATACCCTCTCCACATGTGCAACAGGAGTAATTTTGCCACTGCGGCCAACCTGAACGACTATATCAACAATTTTGCTTACGCCTGTGCAAGATTCAAATTTATAAGCTATTGACCACTTCGGATGATGCGACGTATATCCTAAAATTTCCCTTAAAATAAAGCTATCAACTTTCAACACAACACCATCAATTTCATATTCCAAAGAATTTCTTTGCATCTCTATCTTTTTAACATGATTAGTAATTTCTTCTAAGTTTTTACCACCAAAAAATTTACAAAAAGGATTAATTTTAAATCCAAATTTCTTAAGTTTATCAAACGCATCATGATTAGTACTCAATCCCAAACTAGAATATAAAATATCATAAACAAAAATATCTAAAGGAAAACTAGCAACTTCTCTACTATTTATTCTTCTTAGTATACCTGAGGCTAAATTTCTAGCATTAAGATAAGGATTCTTTAATGTGTGATTTATTTTCAAAAAATTTTCCTTAGTAATATAAATTTCACCCCTCAATACCAATTCAACCTTTTCATCAATAGACAAAGGAACATTTTTAATTGTTCTAACATTCTCAGTAACATCATTACCAACCCTTCCATCTCCCCTAGTCAAAGCTCTCTTCAGTATTCCATCTTTATAATAGAGAACAATTGAACACCCATCAATTTTGGGTTCAACTGAGATGCCAGTATAAGACCCCAAACTAGAACCTTCTAAGACCATTTTCTCAATCCACAATAATAATCCCTTAATATCATAAGCCTTATCCAAACTCAATATAGGGAAAGAATGTTTAACCTCTTCAAAATTATTTAAAAGATCGCTTCCAAATTTAAGAGTGGGAGAATCCAAAGTTTTATATTCAGGATACTTACTTTCCAAATCTTGAAGTCTTAAAAGAGCTTTATCATAAGTCAAATCACTCACACTGGGTGAGGAATCAACATAATATTCTTTATTCCATTTTCTGATATTATATCTTAAACATAAAATTTCATCTTCTATATCTTTGATCATAAATTTAACATTGAATCTACCCAAAATTTACATTATATTTTAACAAAATAATGTAAATAAAAATATAAATTTTCAGGGATAAGTTATTGAGTAATAAACTAATTCATTTTAAAATCTAAAGTAAAATACAAAATAGATAATTATGCATGATATCTTTATTTATATTAAATGATATTTAATATGTTATCATGTTAAAATTAAGTAAGGAGTGGGGTTTGGAAAAAAATAAAAAGGCCTTAATAGTTGATGATTCTATTTTTATGCGAAAAAACTTAATCAAGATATTGAAAAAACTAGGCTTTAACGAATTTTTTGAAGCAGAAGATGGAATACAGGCTATTAAAGAATTCGAAAAACAGGAAGAAATTCATCTGATAACTCTTGATATAACAATGATGAGCATGGATGGCATTACAGCCCTTGAAAAAATAAATAAAGTTAACGAAAAACTTGCACGAAAAATGAATGTATTGATGGTTACAGCACTTGGAAAACAAGAACTCATTGCAAAAGCTTTAGAACTTGGAGCAAAAGGATATATTACAAAACCTTTCAAAGAAGAGCAAATAGCAGAACAAATAAAAAGATTAAACTAGGAGAAAATCCTTGATAGCAAAAGAAGAAATCTATAAAAAAACACAAATCAATACATCAAGTCCTATATCAATATTGGTAATGCTTTATGAGAAAGCAATACAAGATTTAGAGCTTGCCAAAGAATTTTATAAAAGTAAAGATCCAACTAGTACAGCAAAAGCAGATGAAAAAGTTTACCATGCACAAGATATCATCATTGAATTAATGTCCACACTAAATTTTGAAGATGGTGGAGATATTTCAAATAACTTATTCTCAATATATTCTTTTTTAAACAAAACATTAGAAAATGTTACATTAGAAAAAAATAGGGATAATATTCAAGAAGTTTTAAAGCATCTTAAAAATCTGCACACAGCTTGGAAAGCATTGCTTAAAAAAGATAATAATATTATTAACAAGAAATTAGGAATCAATATTGTCAACTAATAGAATATTAAAAATATATTTAAAAGATTTAATACTTGAACTAAAAAAATTAAAAGCTATTCTAGAATTTGAAAATGAAAAAATCAATAAAGGAATGCTAAACATATTAAATACCACAAATCCTGCAAAGGATTTAAGCTTAAATTCAATCAATAATTATTATATAACCATAAATTCATGGCTAGAGGGACAAGAACAAATGCAAGAAGAAATTAAAAAATTAATTGGGGACACTTGCTTTTTAAAAGAAAAAATATGCATTCAATATCACAATACACACAAAACTTTAAAAAGTCTATTTGCTCAAAAGACAACAATACCAAAGACACAATTTTCTAAAACTCTCTTTAAATACAATAACCCAATTTTAATAGATATAAAAATATGAAAGAAATTTACCTAATTGATGCCTTAAATATAATATTTAGAAACTATCATGTAATGAAAAACAATCCTTTAACAAATAGCAAAGGAGAAAATGTTAATGCATTTATTGGCTTTTTCAAAACTCTTTTTTTCATAATAAAAGAGAAAAATCCAGACAATCTAATTGTAACTTTTGACTCAGAGACACAAACATTTAGACAACAAAAGTATCCAAGTTACAAAGCAACAAGAGATGCTCCTCCAGATAATTTAATTCCACAAATTTACTGGATCAAAGAAAGTCTAATAAAAGCAAACATCCCAATGTTCGAAATACAAGGATACGAAGCTGATGATCTTATAGCCAGCTTTGCAAAAAAAGCAGAAAGCAACAATTACTTAACTTATATCATTTCTCCAGACAAAGATTTATTACAACTGATGTCGGCTAAAACCAAAATACTTAAAATCGAGAATAGTAGCTTTGTGGAAATGGATAATGATTATGTGATGAAAAAATTTGGAGTAAATAAATCCCAAATCAAAGATTATTTATCCATTGTTGGAGACAGATCAGATAATATACCAGGTATCAAAGGAATTGGGGAAAAGGGAGCTGCTAAGCTACTAAATGAATTTCAAACATTAAATGGAATATACGATAATTTAGATTCTATCAACAATAAATATAGAGAAATATTACTAAGAGAGAGAAAAAATGCCTTTTTAAGTTATGAACTTATTAGTCTTGTAGAAGATCTAGAATTGCCAGCACTTGAAGAATTTAAACTGGAAAACTTAAAAGAAGACATCCTTTCATTATTTGAAGAATATTCTGCAACAACCCTAATTAAATCTTACAAGACTATATTAAAAAAAAGATATGCTACAAATCAAACACAAAAGTCGCTCTTTGAAACCAATATAAATCAAATAGGCACAGATATTTTACAAACAACAACATCACATTCAAATGCTCTTAAAACAATACAAGAAGAAAATATCAAATATGAAACAATATTAAAAAAAGAACAACTTGACTTACTAATAGAAAAACTAAAACAAGCAAACTATATAGCAATAGATACAGAAACAACTTCTCTTAATGTCCATGAAGCGCAAATAATAGGAATTTCAGTTTCATTTAAAGAATTTGAAAGCTACTATATTCCTATAGAAACTAAAGAAAAAAAAACTATTGAAAAAGAATACATAATCCAAAAATTCAACGAATTTTTTAAAGCAAAACCTAAGTTAATTGGTCAAAACTACAAATTCGATTACAAAATACTTAAAAAACATGAATTTAATGTAATCCCACCTTACTTTGATACAATGATAGCAGCATATATTATCGATCCAAACACAAAAGTATCTCTTGATTTCTTAGCAGAAAAATATTTAATGCATAAAAATATCAGGTACGAAGAAATAGTAGCACAAAATGGTACTTTAAAAGACATACCACTTGAGATGGCCTCCAATTACGCTGCTGAAGATGCTGATATTACTTTCAGGTTATTTAAAATTTTTACAAAAAAACTCAAAGAAGATAACCTTGAAAATCTAATGACAGATATAGAAATGCCATTTAGCAATGTCATTACAGAAATGGAAGAAAATGGAATTTATCTCGATAAAGATTATCTAAGACAATATGGCTATGAACTTGATAAAGAATTAAAATTAATTGAAAATGAGATAATAAAAAGTATAGGTATTGAATTTAATCTAAATTCAACGAAACAACTACATACGGTCTTATTTGAAAGATTAAATCTAATACTACCCCAAAATGTCAAGCAAGATTCAACAGACATTAAGGTACTAGAGACAATAAAAGAGCAACATGAATCTATACCAAAACTCATACAATATAGGCAAATCGCAAAACTCAAAAATACATATACAGATAATTTAATAGAGTTTATAAATGAAAAAACAAACAAAATACATACAAATTTTATACAAACAAAAACAGCAACGGGTCGTATTTCAAGTACCTCACCTAACCTACAAAATATTCCAATCAAAGATGAAAAAGGACGTAAAATAAGAGAAGCATTTAAACCTGAGAAAGGCAATATTTTTATTTCTGCTGACTATTCACAAATTGAACTTGTCATACTAGCCCATCTCTCAGAAGACGAATCATTAATTGAGGCATTCAAAAATAAAAAAGACATTCACATAAAAACAGCATCGCAACTCTTTAAAGTAGATGAGGAAAAAGTAACATCTTCCATGAGAAGAATAGCAAAATCAATTAATTTTGGAATAATTTATAGAATGTCATCCTTTAGGCTCTCAAAAGAACTGTCTATTAAAAGAGAAGAAGCTCAAAAGTTCATCGATTCATACTTCAATCTTTATTCTAAAATAAAAACTTTTATACAAAATCAAATAGATTTTGTCAGAAAAAATGGATACAGTGAAACTCTTCTTAAAAGAAGGAGATATATAAAAGAAATTAATAGTCAAAATTACTCAGAACGCTCAGGAGCTGAACGAATAGCAATAAATAGTATAATTCAAGGCAGTGCATCTGATATAATGAAAATCGCAATGATTAAAGTATATAATGAACTTAAAAGTAAAAACTTAAAGGCAAAAATACTCTTACAAGTACATGATGAAATGCTAATCGAATCGCCCGAACAAGAATGTGAAGAAGTAAACAAAATAATCAAAGAAATGATGGAAAATGCCTATCCTTTAAAACTTCCTCTAAAAGTAAATATTGAGACTGGAAAATCATGGGGAGAAATTCATCGATAATTGGCATAACTGGTAGAATATCAACTGGCAAAGATACCGTTTCAAAAATCATTAGCAGTGAATATGGTTTTCACGAAATAAATGTAGATAAAATTGGACACATAGCCCTACACGCAAAACAAGACACAGTAGTCAAGATATTTGGAAAACAAATATTAAATAATAAAAACGAAATAGAAAGAATAAAATTGAGAAATATTGTATTTAATGACAGGAAAAAACTAGAAAAATTAGAAGCAATAACACATCCCCTTATATATAAAGAAGTAGAACAAGTAATATTAAAGAAAAAATTTGATAAAATTATAATTAATGCTGCACTACTTTTTAAATTAAATCTTGCAAAATTCTGCGGGCATATATTTATAACAAAAGCAAATGATGAGATAATAAAAAAAAGACTCAGATCAAGTCGCAATATTGATGAAAATTTGATTATAAATATTCTTACGTATCAAAAAGATATTTTTTTAAATAAAAATATTCTAAATTCAAAAATAATAAATATAATTAACAATGAGAGCTATGAATATCTAAAAAATGAGATTAGGACAAAGATGAAAGAGGTAACATAGATGAGAGATTTTAATGAAAATAATAACAAAGGATTTTTAGTAGCATTAACTTCAATTGTAACTGTTTGTACAATTATATTTCTTGGAATAATTATTTTCTTCCCAAATAAAAACTTAGCCTCAGAAATTGCGGGTAAAAATATTATTTTACAAGAAACAAAAGATGAAAAAGTTATAGCAAGTGAAAATAATGAAGATACTTTAGCAATAACTGATAAGCCAAATGAAATCATAATTGACCTCACACAAGATATCAAACAAGATAAAAGTTTCAATAGTAGTATAAATCAAAATAATAAAAAAATTATTAACAAAAAAGAACCACAAATCATAAATCAACATAAAACTACAAACACACACAAAAAAGAAGAAAAATTGCAAAAAACACAAACAATTGCAAAGACAAAGCAAGAAAACAAAAAAGAACAAAAAAACAATAACTTTGAAAACAAATATGACCCTCGAAAAGAATACTACATACAATTTGCATCACTCTCAGATCCAATCTCTGCTGATAACAATATTCAAGAATTGATAAAATATAAAATAAATGCAAAAATCTATTCAGCAACAATAAACGATAAAGACACCTATAGAGTCAGATCTGGACCTTACAAAACCATATCAGAGGCAAAACTCGATCTCAATAAAATATCAGGCTCAAGTGAGTTTAAGGATGCTTACATATTAACTATTAACAAATAAATTAAAATTAGAAACATACTTATGATATTTCTCTAAATAAACATCATGCATACTAGCATTAAAGGATATAATCTCTTTAAATTTAGCAAGCTTTTTAAATGCCTTATCCAAGCTATCGAACTCCCCTAAGCAACAAAAAGCCAAGATTGCATTACCGATAATCTCGGCATGTTTAAATTCAAACATCTTTAAATCTTTACCAATGATATTCGCTTTTAGTTCATTTAAAAACAAATTATCTGAATTAGAACCACTCACAAAAATGTCTAAAACATCCCTTTTAAAAGATTTAAGCTGAAGTATTTTATTGTAAAAGGAAAAATAAGAGGCTTCAAGAATTGCAATTCCTATCTGTAAAGGATTATCTACTTTTCCAAAAATACCTTTACTCAAATTATCTCTTATTTGCGAATCTATTAAAATATGATCAGAAAAAAGCTCCCTCTTGCTTAAATAAAAATAAACATTACCTGAATCATATACTCTAGAAATCTCTTCAAAAAATTCCTCAAAAGATTTTTTCTTTTTAAAGAATCTATCTTTAAACAATTGAAATAAGTATCCAGAAGGAACTATTCTTCCAATAACAAATAAATTATCTAAAAAATAGGGATACACCAAAGAAAAGTCTGACAAATATGCATCTGAGATAAAATTAAAACCTTCACTTGTACCTGTTCTATTTGATACAATTCCAGAAAAGAATGCCCCACTGCCAATAAGCACGCTTAAATAATCTATTCCAGCATTAATTACTTCTATTCCACTATCAATGCCAAATTCAATACTAGCACTATTAGTAACCCGGCCAGCAACCTCTCCCATCCTTAAGAAAGGGGGAAATTTATTTGTATCAAGATTATGCTCTCTTATTTCAATATCATTCCAAATAAAAGGAATATAAGACAGACTTGGATAGCTTGTAATCAGATTACCTGTAAGCAAATAAATAAAATATTCAAAACAAGATACAAAATATCTAACCTTTTCATAAACTCCCCTCTCAACTGTGCTAAGCACAAAAGGTAAGAAAGATGATTTTCCTCTAAAGTTACCAACCACCTTAGAAGAATTCCAATGTAAAACTTCCAAAGGAACCAAATTTGAATCAAGAGCTATTAGACATGGGGAAATACCACTAATAGAAATACAATCTATTTTTTTATACTTAAAATTAGAAATTATTCTCTTGAAAGCAAAAAGCCATATTTTATAATCAAAGTTTTCAAAATCAACATTGAAATGATCAAAATAATTTACATCAAAACTCTCTAAAACCCCATGATGAGAATTAATTAAAGCGGATTTTAAAGTACTAGTACCAATATCAATACTGAGTACATCCATAAAATTAACTCTTAGAAATCAAATTTTGAATGTCATGACTTCTATCAAGAATTTTTTGCAAACTAACCCTATTGTGAATGGCAAAAATTGCACCTGCAAAAAGATGTGCAACATTAGCTTCATAATACCAAGGTTTACTTATAAGCCTATCATCATGATACACAGCATTTGTCCCAATTATTTTATAAAAATAGCCTTCCTCATAAGCTTTATCAAAATATCTAATTGCATCTCCATTAAAAAATGGGAGACTTATTGCACATATAATCTTCTTAGCCCCCATACTTTTTAAAAGTTTCACAGCCTTAATTAAGGTTCCACCAGTAGCCAAAATATCATCACTCATAAAAACATTTTTACCCTCAACATCTCCTAAAAGTTTAGTAACAGAAATATTAGAATCGTTAACATTATGCGTTACCTTTGAATAATCTCTTTCCTTATAAAGCAAAGCTAAAGGCCTTTTCAGATTAGATGCAAAAAATTTGTTCCTATTCACAGCACCTGTATCAGGAGAAACAACTACCAAACTTGAATCCCTAATATCTATTAATTCAGCTAAAGCATCAAAAATTTCATAAGATGCATTTAAATTTTCAAAATACGTTTTTCTAAAAACATTTTCAATCGCTTTTGAATGAATGTCTAGCGTTAAAATATGTTTAACTCTCAATTCTTCTAAAAATCTTCCAAAAAGACTTGCTGTTAAACCTTCTCTTGAATGCTTTTTATCTTGCCTCGAGTAAGGATAAGAAGGAATGATAACACTAACAGAATTAGCCTTAGCCTGCATGCATGCATCTATTGTGGTCATCAAGTTCATTAAATGATCATTAATTGTCATTACTACTTTTTCATTATTATTGACATTAACTGGATAAGTATTAGAAACATCTTGCACAATAAAAATATCTTTATTTCTTATGGTTTTTAAAATTTCTGCCTTAAATTCACCATTAGCAAACTTAACAAAGTTTACAGGAATTTCCACAGACTCATCAAATCTTAAGTTAGAAAATTCAAGTCCTTCTAAAAAAGGAGACAAAATTTCTTCAAGCTTCAAGACATCTTCTTTGAAACAACTAGAAGTTTGCGAAATTTTTTCAATAACTTCACTCTCACTATCTAAAAATATTTTTTTAAGTTCTTCCATTATTTTATCTGCAAATACTCTTCCACCGGGACAGGCAATAATTCCTATTGATTTCTTAATAAGCAAACCCAATTTTAAAACTCCCTACTTCAAACAGAAACTCTTTACTTCATTGTACATCAATACAAATAATTCACACAAGATTAAGGAAAATCTCTAAAGTTAAAACAGTAACAATTTTAATCATGAATAAATTAAAACTAGCCAATGCAATAAGCATTAAAAATGCAAAAATTTATTATCCACCTAAATAACTCCAAACTCAAAACCTATACCAAACTTAAAATCAGAAAACTTATTATTCTGAATATGCCAACAATAATATCCCTCAAGTACCAAAAAGGCAAATGTAGATCTTGCACCAAGATCCCAACCAAAAATATTATATTCATCGATGATGGAATCCCTAAAAGGGGTAGCCATATTAACTCTAGGTCCAGTAAATAATGCAACAGATCCAATAAAAAAATCTAACCTTGTATAAACTCTAGATTCAATAGCTGCAATGAATGAAAAAATATCATTCAACCGCCCCTTACGATTAACATACCTCAATACATTAAAACTAAATCCAAGTTCAAAACCAAGTGAAAAAAAATCATCAAATTTTGCTCCCATTTGAGAATATCCCCCATAAGTTAAACCTGTCTTAGCAATGTTAACCATATCTGCAAAATCTGCAACAATTTTTTCTCTCGATAAATCAGACATATTACTCTCAAGTTCTTCACCAATATATAAAGCTGTATTATAAAAGTTTGAAATAGTACTAACCGGAAAATCTAGACCAACTCCCAAATTAAGTTCGAAATCAACATCCGAAAAAGCATTACTTGTAATAAATATCAATAAACTCAAAAATAAAATCTTTATCTGCATAACACTTAAGTCCCCCAAAATATTTAAATGAATTTGCATATTAAGATCATTAAAAAACAAATGCCAAAATTAGCATAAAACAATCTTCAACCTTTAATCCTCCAAAACGGACGAAACTATCTCACTTGCATTAGAAGGAATTGTATATTTTAATTCCTTATATTTTAAAATATACTTCTTTGCAGTTTCCATGTCCTTCTTTAAATGATAAATATAAAAAACATTAAATAACGCTTCTTGATTAGCAGGTGCTATTTCCAAAGTTTTTAAATAAAATTTTAAAGCCTCTTCTAAATTTTCCTTTCTAAAATATAGATAAGCTTTTAAATTAATTAACAAAATATTGTCCTGATCATTTTCCAATAAAGATTCAAGCTTTAATCCAGCCTCATCATATTTCTTCAAATTGATATAAGCCAAAATAAAATTATAAGTA
Source organism: Borrelia parkeri (assembly GCF_023035815.1). Taxonomy (NCBI): domain Bacteria; kingdom Pseudomonadati; phylum Spirochaetota; class Spirochaetia; order Spirochaetales; family Borreliaceae; genus Borrelia; species Borrelia parkeri. The sequence goes on along the minus strand of NZ_CP073159.1, from coordinate 558,882 downwards.
GACGCATCATTCACATTAGAATTAAATTTAATAGCTTGTTCATAAAGTTCAACGGATGCCTGATTATTACCAAGCTCCTCATTTAATTTGGCAAGCTTATAATACTCATCTGAAATAGTTTGATAATCTTGAGCAAGAGTTTTACAAGACAATACAAAATAAAAAAAGAAAAAAAATAACCCCTTATACATCAAAGCAAAACCCAAATACTAGACTAAAGTAAACATTAAAATTTTAATCAAACATCAATCAATATCAATGCCTAAATAACTACTGGAATCTCAAATCCAAGGCCAGCCCTTAAATCTCTATATTTAAAATCATTAATAGAAAATAATAATGACGATTCAAAACTAAGAAAGGCTAATCTCAATCTAAAACCTGTCTCAATAACATTAAAAGGATTGGTTACTCTGCCATTACCAATTAAATTCCCTGTATAAACAGGATCTACAACTAAAGATCTATCACCAAAACCTGAAAATAAAGTAGCTGCTAAATAATAAATATCATATTTTATGAATAATCTTGGAATTATTCCTGAACCCAACTTAACAGGATAGGAAGCCTTTAAAAGGTTTAAATTAGGAAACATCATCCTTCCAAGATTCACACCAAATCCAAGTTCAAATCCATAATAAAAATTACTGGTAGCAATAGGAAGACCAATTTGAAAATAACCCTGAAAACCAGTACTAAATAAAGGTGACAATTTTTGCCGCAAAGCATCATTTAAAACAGTCCCTGGAGTAGAAATTTCTTCACATAATCTCAAAAAATCATCTTGATTACTAATTCCAAACTCATTTAATTGACTAAATATTACTTCTTTTAACTCAATAGCACGTTTTGCCGTTTCTTCTAAATCAACTAAAAGTTTTCTTATACTCGATCCAGTCTCACCTAATTTCTGAAGCGTAACCTTGTTGTTTAACTTACTCAATTCACGCAAAAATTTTCTCAAATCATGAGTACTATTCACAAGTGAGTCTAAATCATTCAAATCCGAATCATCCATATTATCCAACTGTGAATTTGGCTCCTTTCTATTCTTAAACAGCTTAATGAGAAGACTTAAATTATTTTGAAAAGAACTATACAAAACAGCTGCACTGTCCTCAAATTCACTTAAACGATTAAGAAAATTATTTTGAAAATTTGTCAAGATAGTAAACAATTCAAAACTTATCAATTTATCTAAAACTGTGCCAGTTTTTCTATTAAATAAAGAAAATGACTCAAGACTAATTTGTGTACTAAAACCCGCTGAGAAATATACAAACTTAGCATAAGATGTACTAAAAGACAAAACTAGTATTATAATAATTAAAAAATTTTTCATATCCTAAGCCCTTACAAGATAATTATATTATAATAACATTTATTGCAAAAAAAATACAATCCAAATTTACTTTTTAAATCAAATTATATTGTTTCCCAATTATCAATTTAAAGGAAAAAAATTAAGAAGGATTCCTATACATTAAGAACCCTTCTTAAATAACTAAGTCAACAACTAAAATTAAAGCTTTTCTTGGTCATACTTATTAAATATATGTTCCGTTAAATATTTACCAACTGATCTTTTCTCTTGTACAAGCTTAGATATTATATTAAAGTGCCTTGGTTCAATCTTAAAATATTTATAGGCTCTTCCGTCCTTAAAAAATACAGAAAGTTCAGACAATGCAGAATCATAATCAACCTGACATATTTTACTCAATTCATGAGATATTGTTAAAGTATTCAAACTTATATCCTCCAATAATTAATTCTTAGGAGTATAAAATATAAAGTAAAGAAAGAGTAAATTCATTAAATATTAAGCATTTTTAATCAATGAAATCAAAATTTACTAAATGATATATTCCTTATAATTAACTGTATATGTTTAATAAAATTTAGTCAAGCAAGTCTATAAATAACTGGACTTTCTCACAAGCTGCAATTGAAAAATAATTAAATTAAAATTAATTTAATTTTATAAATTCAATACGAAAAATCCCCTGCTAAAAAAGCAATTAAATATATTACTTAACTTTTTAGACAATGAAACTTCCTTAAGTCAAAATCGACCAAAACAGTTTAAAATAGACTTTTTTTTAAAAATTATGTAAAATAATTAGGATAATTAGTGTTCTAAGTATATACATCACTCAGGAGGAAAAATATTCCATGGACTATAAAAAATTGCGAAACATAGGTATTAGTGCCCACATTGATTCAGGAAAAACAACACTCACAGAACGTATTCTTTTTTATTGCAACAAAATTCACGCCATTCATGAAGTAAAGGGAAAAGATGGGGTTGGAGCAACAATGGATTCAATGGAACTTGAAAGAGAACGGGGCATCACAATTGCATCTGCTGCAACTCACGTTGAATGGAAAAACCATCCAATAAATATCATTGACACTCCAGGTCACGTTGACTTCACAATTGAGGTTGAACGTTCACTTAGAGTGCTAGATGGCGCTATACTTGTTCTTGACTCTGTTGCAGGGGTTCAATCTCAATCAATTACAGTTGACAGACAATTAAAAAGATATAATGTACCACGTCTTGCTTTCGTAAATAAATGTGACAAAACCGGAGCAAATCCTAACAATGTAAAAGATCAGCTTAAAGATAAGCTTGGTTTAAACTCAGTTTTAATGCAAATTCCAATAGGACTTGAAGATAAACACATGGGAGTTGTGGATCTTGTTTTAATGAAAGCCTATTACTTTGAAGGCAAAGATGGAATAGAAATTATAGAAAAGGAAATTCCTGCTGAGTTAATCAATGAGGCTGAAGAAAAGAGAAAAATAATGCTTGATGCTCTATCTGATTTTAATGATGAACTTATGGAACTTCATATGGAAGGAGAAGATATAGCTGTAGAGACAATATATGATGCCATTAGAACAGGTACTTTGGCTTTAAAATTTTGTCCCGTATTTATGGGTTCTGCTTATAAAAACAAAGGTGTTCAACTTTTACTTGACGCTGTAAATAGATTTTTGCCTTCTCCTCATGACATCAAAAATGTGGCTCTTGACTTAAACGAAAACGAAAAAGAAATTGAACTTAAAACTGATGAAACCTTACCAACTGTAGCACTGGCTTTTAAACTAGAAGATGGACAATACGGACAATTAACTTATGTAAGAATATATCAAGGGATTTTAAAAAAAGGACAAGAACTAATAAATTCAAGAACTTCTAAGAAATTCAAAGTTGGCAGACTTATTAGAATGCATGCTAATAACACTGAAGACATTGAATTTGGAAGCAGTGGGGATATTGTTGCATTATTTGGGATAGAATGCGCATCAGGAGATACATTCTGCGACCCTTCAATTAATTATTCAATGACATCAATGTACATTCCAGAACCAGTAATATCTTTATCAATAAAAACCAAAGATAAAAAATCAGCTGATAACATGGCAAAAGCTCTTGCAAGGTTCACTAAAGAAGACCCTACATTCAAAACTTATGTAGATGCCGAATCAAAAGAAACAATAATACAAGGAATGGGTGAGCTACACTTAGAAGTTTACATTGAAAGAATGAGAAGAGAATTTAAAGCAGAAGTTGAAACAGGAATGCCTCAAGTAGCATACAGAGAAACCATTACAGACAGAGCAGAATTTAACTATACTCACAAAAAGCAATCAGGAGGTGCAGGTCAATTTGGAAGAGTTGCTGGATTTATGGAACCACTTGAGAGTGAAGGACAAACTTATGAATTTGTTAATCTTATAAAAGGTGGAGTAATTCCAACGGAATACATTCCATCATGTGACAAAGGATTCCAAAAGGCTATGGAAAAGGGAACTTTAATCGGCTTCCCAATTGTCGGGATTAAAGTCACAATTAATGATGGTCAATATCACGTTGTTGACTCATCAGACATTGCATTCCAACTTGCAGCAATAGGAGCATTCAGAGAAGCTTATAATAAGGCAAAACCTACAATACTCGAGCCAATAATGAGAGTAACTCTTGAAGGTCCAACCGAATTTCAAGGCAATATGTTTGGTCTTTTAAACCAAAGAAGAGGAATAATTTTGGGATCTGTTGAAGAAGGAAATTTCTCAAAAGTTGAAGCTGAGGTACCTTTAAGCGAAATGTTTGGATTTTCAACAGTTTTAAGATCTTCGACACAAGGAAAAGCTGAATTTTCAATGGAATTCCTAAGATATGGGAAAGTTCCAAGTGCAACATTTAATGAATTATGCAAAAAATTTAACGAACAAAAATAAGGAGGAATCATTATGTTTGAATTAACGCATGAAAAACAAGAAATAAGGATAAAAAACAAATTTTTGGCTCAGGTTTTTGGATTAATGGCAATTGGTCTTTTAATATCTGCAATATTTGCATACACAACATCTGAAAATCCTGCAATGCGAGCTATAATATTCACAAATCCAATGTCATATATAGCAATGATACTTGTACAATTTGGCCTTGTTTATGCAATAAGCGGAGCAATCGAGAAAATATCAAGCGGCACAGCAACAGCTCTTTTTCTAGGATACTCAGCTTTAACAGGAGTAACACTATCTTCTGTATTTATGATATATACTCAAAGTTCAATATTCTATACATTTGGAATTACTGCTCTAACTTTCCTTGCAATGTCCTTTTACGGATACACAACAAGCACAGACCTTACAAAAATGGGAAGCTATTTTATTATGGGATTATGGGGCATCATTATTGCATCTATTTTTAACATATTTTTTAGAAGTTCGGGTCTCAATTTTTTAATCTCAATTTTAGGTGTCATATTATTTACAGGTCTAACGGCTTACGATGTTCAAAATATTTCTAAAATGAATAGAATGTTAGAAGACGGTACTGAAATTAAAAGTAGAATGGCAGTTGTAGCCTCTCTAAAGCTTTACCTAGATTTCATAAATTTATTCTTATATTTACTAAGATTTTTAGGAGAAAGAAAAGATTAAAAGCCAAAAGACAAATTTAAAGTTAATGTTAAAAGTAAAAATGAATGCTTAAATCAAGCATTCATTTTTAGGAGTTAAATTGAGCATAGATACTTTAGAATTTGAAGAAAACAATACCCAAAATGTTATAAAGGGTAATTTTGAATTTGAAGGATATATAGAAAGCAATAAACCAATAATCATTGAAGGAGTACTTAAAGGAATCATCAATTCTACAAGTTCAATATACCTAAGAGAAAAAGCTAATGTAGAAGCAGAAATCAAGTGTAATAATTTCCTAAATCATGGAACAATGAAAGGTAATGTAGAGGCTTTAGAGACAATAAAAATTTATAAAACTGGAAATTTGATCGGAAACATTAAAACAAAGGAACTCTTTATAGATTCAGGGGCACTCTTTAACGGAAATTGTGAAATGGAGGAAAAAAATGATAAATAAAAATTTTTTCTCAAAAATAATTCTCATGTTTTTCTCATGCCTAAGCCTCCTAAATGCACAAGAAAAAGAGGATTCGCTTCTACTCTACAGACAAGGCAAATTTCAAGAAGCTATTCTCAATACCCAAAACGAAATAAAATACAATCCAAATAATTTAGATGCAAGAGTAATACTTATATGGAGTCTAATAGCAACAGGTGAATACAAAAGAGCGGAACTAGCATCCATCAAAGGACTTGAAATAAACAAGCATGATGTAAGAATAATCCAAGCATTAGGAGAAGCCTATTTTTTTCAAGGACAATATAAAAACGCTCTTAAACATTTTCAAAAATATATTAGTCTTGAGCCTAATGGAGCAAGAATAGCTAAGGTATATATTTTAATTGCAGATTCTTTTTACAAACTTGAAAGATATAATGAAGCTGATTTTGCATACGAAAATGCTTTAAGATTTTTGCCAAATAATCAAAACATACTATTAAAGCTTGCAAAAGCAAGGTTTAATGCAAAAAATACAATCTTAGCAAAAGAAATTCTAACAAAATTGCTAACCTTAAATCCCAATCATTTAGAAGCAAAAAACCTGCTAAAAAAGATAGAAAAAAACAATCATAATCCTTGACATTATATTTGTAAGCATTTATCCTATTTATTAGTTTATTAATAAATATAGGGCTGCTAGCTCAGGTGGTCAGAGCATCGGATTCTTAACCCGCAGGTCACAGGTTCGAGTCCTGTGCAGCTCACTTACATGAATTAAGCTAAGAATCTTATTTATTTCAAGGTATTGACATATTATGAAATAAATGGTATAATTAATTTTGGCAAATTTAATTATTTAAGGGCTCATAGCTCAGCTGGTAGAGCATCGCCCTTTTAAGGCGAGGGTCGTAGGTTCGAGCCCTACTGAGCTCAATTTTTTGTCCTCTTCGTCTAGTGGCCTAGGACTCCAGGTTTTCATCCTGGCAACAGGGGTTCAATTCCCCTAGAGGATGTAAATAGAGAATCTCATGAGGTTCTCTATTTTTCATTATTATATATAATTACTATAAATCATTACAATTGTATATAATAATGAAAAATATCCTAGCGATATTAATTTTATTAACAAGTTTCTACATAATATATGCAAACAAAAAACAAATAAAATTTCCGATCAGGCATAACAATCAAAAAAAAATATACTATGATAAAGACAAAATAAATCACGTTGTACTAAATCTTCAGATCAATGAAAATGCAAGCATAGAAATCAACACTCAAGACAAAAATTACTCATATAATATTCCAAAAATCATTAATCAAGATAAAATATTAACAATAGAAATCAAAATGAATAATATTAAATCCATCAATCTAAATAACATTATAATAAAAAATTCAAAGAATAAAACAACAACATCAAATCATCAGAAATTTAAAATATTAATCAGTCAAAATGAATATTTTATTAAATTTAATCTTAACAACAATATGTTTCCCATCATAGGCTTTAAAGCAAAAGAAATAATATTAAGTCCCATAATCACAAACTTATGTTCAGAAAAAGAATCTCAAAAAATAGTATTATCTAATTTTATCAAGTACACATCACTAAACAATAAGAATGATGAAATAAAATATACTAAAAACAACAATATGATTCAAATAAGCGAAATTGGATATATTGACATGAATGCTTACTACGATATAAACAAACCCATAAATTCTGATTTAAAATTCATTTTTAATTATAAAAAAGAAAATTACAGAAGAGATGCATTTGAGCTATTTAAGTTAATAGCAGAACCTGACATATATGTACTAAAATTCAAAAACTTAAACGATCAGTCTTTAATGTTAAAAAGAATTGCATTTTTTATCGAAAAAAAAGGATTTAGAGGAATGTTATTATCAAATAACGAGCTAAAAAATAAAGTAGGATGGAAAGGTCATAATTACAGACTTAAAGATATAATTACATTCTTCAATGTAGCACAAAAATCAAATATCAAACTAAATAAAGAAGAAATAATTTTAAAAAACTTAATTATAATCAACAAATTAGCACATATTGAAAACAATACAATTAAAATAAAAGACAAATCAAGAAATATTGCATTTGCAACTTATGCAGAAGATGAAACTATGTCAAAAACAGCTCAAATGACAATATTTATGCACGAAATCTTACACATGTATTTCTTTACAGACAATAATTTCAATAAAGCAATTTTTAATTTCTGGAATAAAAATGTCTCATCTAAAGACAAAAAAGCTTGGATCAAATTTTTAGACAATAAAGGTTATGATGTTAAATCTCAATATTTAATAATAAACGAATTCTTCACCTATACCACGCAAATTTCAAAAAAAGATATTGCAAAATATTTGACTAACAGCAAATATTTTTCCAAATTTGGACTAAAGAGATACGAAAAATGGGCTATAAAATTAGAAGAATTATTATGGAAATCAAAAGGACTAATAGCCGGAGAACTATTAATCCTTTTTGAAGGCAAAATATAATACATACTAATAAAATTTCAAATTAATTATCCTTTGCTGGAAGTAAAATAATCTCTGTCCCTTGATTAAAATCTATTTTTCTAAACAACATATTTATGATGTCTTTACTTAAAGTATTTTCAATAAATTTAGCACTGAAAGTATCTTTTAAAGCACCATACCAAAGAATTGAACCTAATATCCTTGAAAGCCAATACCCATTAGATTCAGAACGAATATTATTATTTTTAATAATATTTTTCTTAATATAATCAAAATCTTTGTCTACAAAATCTGATTTTTGTTTTTCTAAGATATACTCATTAATAACCTGCAATACACTATCTAAAACCTTAGGTTCAACCGTAAAATACACAGTCATAAACCCATCAGAATTAGAATGTTTTCTAAGTAAATACTCAAAAGAGACTCCTATTGAATAAACACTAGACATCTCCCTTCTAATGGTTTTAACAAGATCTTCAGTTAATAGCGATGCTAAAGCATCATAATTTAAAATATTCTCAGGTGTATAATTAAACTTAAAAGGATACAAAATGTACACGAGACTACTTGAATCCTCACCCTTTTTTATAACTATTCTATCCGTGCTTTTTTTATAAGAATAATCCAAATCTCTAAACTCATTCAATTTCTTTGAATTTAAATTACCTAAATATTTACTTGAAAGATTTTTTATTGTCTCTAAATCAACATCTCCTACAAAGACAAATTTGAAGTTGTTTGCATAAGTAAACCTTTTTTTATAAAAATCTAAAAGAACATCTTTAGATACATTTTTCAAATCAGATTCTTTAATATCTCTCAAACGATAATCATCATTGTTATAAAATCGCTCAATAGCACTATAAAAAAGATGTTTAGAATTATTTTCTCTACTCTTAATTCTTGCTTTTATATCATCAATGATACTTTGTAAAACAACATCATCTATCTTTGGCTCATTAAAGGTAAAGTATATAAGCTTAAAAAGAGTTTCAAGATCTTTAATATCAGCACTACCATTAATGCTTGTCATTTGATCACCAACTGTTGGTGATAAACTTACAATTTTGTCTGACAAATATTTTTCAATTTGAAGCTGAGAATAATCTCCATACCCTGAACTAGAAACTACTCTTGGAGCCAAAGACAAAACAGGTATAAGCTCAGCATTCTCACTTAACAAACCACCCCAAGAAGATGCACTAAAATTGACTACATTTTTCTTATTATCATTATGTTTAAAATAAACTTCAACTCCATTTTCCAGAATAAAGGATGAAATTCCATCGAACAATTCTTTCTCATCAATAATATCTTTGCGTTCCAAAGACTTTTTAAAGAATTCCCCTTGCATCGATACATCATCATAAGGTTTAAATTCTCTCTCTAAAGCAAAATTACGCAATCCTTTCATCTCTTCAAAAGTTAAATTGGGATGAAACTTCTTAGAATAAGAATAAATAATAGCCATATCATCTATGGATGCTTCATTCCTGGCAAAATCTGATATTGTTTTTACACTAATTTTATCTAGATGATCAATAAAAATATCAAAATACTCATCCATATCAAACATTAAATAACCTTGAGATGCTACATCTACTAAAGTATTCGCAATACTAGATGAATGTCGCTTATTGATATTATCCTTGTTTAGTTTAGCAGAACTTATAAGTTTGGATTTGATCTTATCGATCTCCCCCTTTGTAAAACCAAATCTCTTGATTCTCTCAATCTCATAAAAAAATCCTTCAATAGCTTCTTTAAAATGCTCTGGATTAATTTTAAAAGAAATTTCATTAATTAAAATATAATTATCATCTGATTTAAATTGTGAATCAAATTTATCAAAGGACATAAAATAATTTGTTCCAGCAAGCTTTAACTCATAAAATCTATTTACAAAAAGCTCGTCTAATAAGGTTTTTTCAACCAATCTTTTAACATCATCAATAGTACTAAAATTATTCTCAATCTTATTTTTAACAACAAAATTCATACTAGGAAATGGAGTCTCAATATCTTCTATACTTACAAATTTTTTATCAATAATAGTATCCAAACTTATTTTAATCCTTTCAGGCTCACTTACTGGTTTTTCTAACGATGCAAATCGTTCTCTTACCTTCTTTTCAATCTTATCAGGGGCAATATCTCCCACAATAATGATGCTAGTAAGATCTGGTCTATACCATTTCTTATAAAATTTCTTAAAGTCTTCTGATTTAAAAGATAAAATTCTCTCTTCAAGTCCAATAGGAAATCTGACTGCATATTTACTATTATTAAAAATAACCCCAAATATTTTTTCAGCTACCCTACCAGCATAATTCTCTCTACGCTTTTTTTCTTCAAGAATAACATTACGCTCTTTATCTATTTCTACTTCATCAAATTTAACTTGAAAAGCCCAGTTCCTTAACACATTCAAAGCCTCATCAATTTCTGACTCATTACCACCATCTGGCAAATCAAGATGATAATAAGTTTTATCAAAACTAGTATAAGCATTAATATCAGCCCCAAATTTCATCCCAAATTTTTTAAGAACTTCCAAAATACCCTCACTACCAGGATAATCTGTTGTACCCTTAAAAGCCATATGTTCAAGATAATGCGCCAAACCTCTCTCATTTTCCTCTTCGTTTAAAGAACCAACATTAAACAAAATCCCCATATGAACAGCCTTACTTGGAAGTTGATTACCATAAATATAATATTTAAGTCCATTTTTAAGTTGGCCACTTAATAAGTTTTTATCTACCTTTAACTTAGAAGATGAACAAGATAAAAAAAGAAAGACCAAAATTAAAAAGATAAATTTTAATATGCTAATATTGCCAATATGTTCATATTTCATTTTATTTTCCTTGAATTGATTTTTACGTTATAAATTTTTTTAATTTCTCTAAGAATAGATAAAAATCCAAAATCATACCAATCTTTGATACCCTTTAACCTAGCAAGAGGAAACAATTCATAAAATAAAAATAAAAGTTCTCCTTTAGATAACTTTGAAATATCATCAAGGTAAACTCTCTTATTCAATTCCCCAACATAAACAAAAGGTTTCAATTTATCTAAAACAAATTTACTGAAATCAGGATTTACAATACTCATCTCATAAATTTCGATAGTAGTATGCTCATTTGATAAGCTATCATAACTTTTAAAGGATACTGGCTCTAAAATCATAAACTTACCATCTTGAATACCTACATTGCGCCCATCTAAAGTTTTCAAAAATCCATCATTATCATCAAAGTAAACAAAAATATCTAAAGCTTTCGAGGCTTTTAAGACAAACTTCGAACTATTGTAATTTTCTGGGGGTTGTAGAGTATTAATATGTTGAATACCATCCAACTTATTACCACCACTTAAAACCTCAAAACTCATTTCAGACAAAACCTGCTTAGCCAAATCAATATATGTAAAAAGCTCATTCTTTCGGGTTAAATATCTCTCTCGCTCCAATAAGTGGATCACAAATAATAGATCTTTCTTCTCAAGACTGCGATAAAAATCAATACTCTCTAAATTAATCCCAAAACTAAAACCATGAACAAAAAAAATCAGAATAGTTATAAAATACATACCCATATACATATATCTCATACATATCACTTTACTGCTTTAACTCTAAAAAAACAGGACAATGATCACTACCCATGACCTCTCTTAAAATTAAAGCATCTTTTACCTTTGATTTAAAAAATTCATTTACAATAAAATAATCAATTCTCCAGCCTATATTACGCTCTCTTGCCCTTGTTTTATAATCCCACCAGGTATAGTTCCCCGGATCCATATTAAACATTCTAAATGTATCCACATAACCTCCATTTAAAAAGTTATCCATCCAAGTAGTCTCCTCAATGTAAAAACCAGCAGATTCTCTGCTGGTCTTAGGATTAGCTAAATCAATCTCCGTATGTGCAATATTAAAATCACCACAAATGACAATATTTTTTCCAGAAGTTACAAACACATTTGCAATAGACTCAAGACTCATTAAAAATTCAAGCTTATAAGGAAGTCTTTTTCTTAAAGATTGAGAATTAGGAAAATACGCATTAATAAGAATAAAATCACGATAATGAGCAATAAGGCATCTTCCTTCCCTATCAAATATTTCCATATTCATATTTTCTAATTTAATAGGCTCAACCTTTGAATAAATACCAACTCCGCTATAACCCTTTATTATGGATTTTGAAAAAAATGAATAATACCCTTCAATATTAATAAGCTCCTTTGGTAACTGTTCTTTGCAAGCCTTAGTTTCCTGAAGACATAAAATATCCGGATTATATTTCTCAATAAAATCAAGAAAACCTTTACCAAAAATAGCTCTTATTCCATTGACATTCCAAGAAATCAAATTCATAATTATTTACCAATTCAAATCAAACATGTATCTGAAGACCATCATAAGCCAAATAAATATTATCTCTCTTTAGATAATCAAATTCTTCATGCATTATATCATGTGAAATATGCGTAAAATAAGCAACCTTAGGATCTATTTTTTTAACCTCAACAATAGCATCATCAAAATTCAAATGTCCAGGATGAGGTTTAAGCCTTAAAGCATCTATTACCAGTACATCCAATCCCTTTAAATAATTGTAAGAAATTTCAGGAATAAATTTAACATCAGTAAGATATGCTAGATTGTTTATTCTATATCCTAAACTAATTATATCCCCATGTAATAAAGGAATGGGTATTATATTTATTCCTCTAAAAAAAATTTGCTGTAAATCCACCGCCAAATTAGGAATAATATTTGCTTTTCCACTTGTAGACATTTTTGATGAAAAATTATGCGGAAAAACATTTCTAATATGTTGCATTGTACTCTCTCGCGCATAAATAGGCAAAGGAGCACCTCTTGTATAAAATTTAATATCATCAAGACCCATAATATGATCATAATGCTCATGAGTATACAATACCAAATCTAACTTAACGATATTTTCTCTTAAAAGCTGTGCTCTGATATCAGGACCTGTATCAATTAACAAGTTCATTCCATATAAATTGATTAAAAATGAACTCCTAAGCCTCTTGTTTTTACCAAAGTTTAAACAGCATACTCTACAATCGCAACTTAACATAGGAACACCACTTGACGAACCGGTTCCTAAAAAGATTCCCAACATGTACCACCATTGCCTCTTAAAGAACCCAATTATACCACACTAAAACCAAACGACAAAAGAAAATAATATATCAAACAAGAAATAATAAACAAAAAAGACAAAATTTAAACCATTTACAGTTCAAATTTTAAGGTATTGTATCACAAACCATTCAGAAAAAGAAATTATAAACTATATCAAGTATAATTAATTATATACTCCAATTTTATATTTTCAAATAAAAATTTAAAAAGTTATAATCAATACTTAAAGTTAAACAAGATAAATACCAACTCACTAACTTATTGAGTTATAAATTATATTATATCATTATAATCTACTTTATAACTCAATAAATTATTTTGTAAATAGAGTTTTTATGCTTATAATTATTTAAGGAAAAATTATTTTTTATGCATGAACAATCTTATGAAACAATATTTTTACTAAGTTTTAGTATATTTTTAATAATAAATTTCTTCAATTTTAAAAGAGAATTTTCTTACGAGGATTATTTCATAATTTTCCCAGGAATATTTTTTATAATTACTCTATATCTCATAGAGGTTAGACCATTAATGTTCTATACAGGATCCATATTTTTATTTTTCTTAATAACAACTACCATGAAAACCATAAAAACCATCATTCTTAGAAGACGAACAAAAAAGAAAGATAATAAACTTAGAAGAATTATTTTTACTATCCCATTTAAAATAATGATAGTACTACCATCAACAATGGTAGTATTAATTGCAACAATATTTTCATACCTTGGGTTCTTTACAGACTACCAAAAAGATGTCAATTCCACCTATAAAATAGGATTTACAAAAGTTAAAGATCACAAGAATAATTTAAATCTATCAGTTTGGTATCCAATCAGTCTCACCCTAGGATTTAAAAGTCAAAATCCTTTTTTTTATTACGATTTTAATCCATTTTTCATAAATGAAATGAACTATCTGCCAAAATATGAAAATGTATATAAAGATGCTCCAATTAGTGACAATCAAAAACTATATGATAGTATCTTAATTATACTTCCCTTTTATTCTCATGATTCAATGTTTAAATCATTTGTAAACAGATTAGTTAAAAAAGGAAACATTGTATACCTATACGCTCCACAATACAGACATATCAATACTCATAATTTTATTAAAAATAAAAATGCAGGATTGTTAGCTCACATTTCGAACACAACTATTAAGTATTTAATAGAGCCTATCAAAATTTTCAGCGACAGAAAAGACAAAATATCTGAAGTTACAGAGATTCAAAATATTCTTGAACTTATTAAATCAACTCAAAAATTAAAATTTCTAAATCTAAGAACAGATCTAAATCAATTAACTCTAATTACAATGGGAAATCAAGCAAATATTGCAAATGAAATCATTAGTAAAAACAAACAAATAAAAAAATACATAAACATCGGTGGAAAACCTCAAAGCTCAAAAATAAAAACATTGCAACTACTAATAAAGCAGGATGAAAATGAATGGCAAAAAACAGACATAGATCCATCCTCTATAAAAGTAATAAACATGAATCATATTGGTGAAATTTCTGATTTCATCTTTAGTAGAAGTTATTTAGAAAGTTTCAATTTCTTTAAAGACAAAAAATTAATGCTACCAAGATTTGATTTTATAACCAACGAAATCAATCAATTTATTGAAGACAGAGGATCTTAAAAATGCAAAAAAAATTTATACTGTTAACAATATATTTGACATTACTAACAGTAAAGAGTTACTGCATTGAAGAAATAATTGAAATAAACACTGAAATACAAAAAGAAAAATACATTCCCTTTTTACTAAGTAAAGGAATAAGTCAAGTAGAAGATCTTGTAAAATATACATTGAAAATGAATCCTTACCTTGAAGCGGAATATGTTAAAACAATTGCACAAACTTATATAGATGAGGCCATAATTGAAGGAATAAATTATGATATTGCCTATGCTCAAATGCTACTTGAAACGGGAATTTTAAAATTCAATGGTATCGTCTCTAAAGAGCAACACAACTTCTCAGGTATAGGAGCTACTGACAATTTTACAAAGGGAAATTCTTTTTCTAATATTAAAGAAGGAATAAGAGCTCACATTCAACATTTAAAAGCTTATGCTTCAAGACAAAACATAAAATCCAATATGGTTGATCCTAGATTTTATCTAGTGCAAAGAGGATCTGCTCCAACAATATACGATCTTACGGGCAAATGGGCCAAAGATAAGTTTTATGACAAAAAGTTAAAGAAAATATTGCTTGGACTATTAGAATCTGACAATGCAAAAAAATAAGGATACTATATTAGATATATTAGAATGGATATACAATAAATACAATAAACGCGAATTTGTTCATCCAGATCCACTAGAATTTTTATACAAATATACAGAAAAAGAAGACATCGAACTGGCAGGTCTTATTAGCTCATCACTCGCACTAGGAAGAGTTGAGAGAATATTAACAGCAATTGAGTCTGTTTTAAAACCTCTTGGAAATAAACCTGCAGAAACACTTAAAATACTTAAAAAAGAAGAATTAGATACAATATACAAAGATTTTACTTATAGATTTTTCAAAACAAAAGATATTGTAAGACTATTAATGTCCGTTAAGAAAGTAAAAGAAAAATACTTAACAATTGAAAATTTACTTCATAACATTTACAAAAAAAATAAAAATTTCATATCAAGCCTAGAGGATCTAATAACACAAATGGAAAATATCAATGGGCACTCATTTGGCATAATACTTCCAAAACCTTCAAGAGGAAGTGCCTGTAAAAGACTATTTCTATTCTTAAGATGGATGATAAGAAAAGATGATGTTGACTTAGGAATTTGGAATAAATTTAGCCCATCAAATTTAATAGTTCCAATGGATACTCACATGACAAATATCTCATCAAAACTATTTAATCTCAAAAACAAAAAAAATGTAAGTATTAAAAGAGCAATAGAAGTAACAAAACATTTTGCAAAAGAGAATAAAGATGATCCTGTAAAATATGATTTTTCTTTAACCCGGTTTGGAATAAACAGAGAATTTAATAAAGAAGAACTATTTACAAATATTTTCAAACTTTAAATACTAGGCATTAAAAATATTAATACTGCAAAAACTTATTTAAATTTCAGAAAATTTAAATAAGAGCAAACATTTTAATTTCAAGTAAATGTTATTTAACTAATTACTCAAGGAAGTTTTACCTAAAGAAAAAATGAAAATAAATTCAGTGATAATAAAATATAAAATTCAAAACACAAAAGAATTTCTAAATTTATTTAGCAAAAAAAATTAAATTTATCTTACGGTACAATAGTATTTAATAATTACAGCACAAAAATTTTTATCAAGAAAAACATTAATAAACAACTTTAAAAGCATTGCCCAAAATCCTAATGCCTTCAAGGGTTAAATACAAATTTGATACAAAATCTAAACTTATTAAAGGTAAAACCAAATAAGAATTTCCACCTGTAATTATCAATTTAAAATTCCTATCATAATTACGCATAAGCTCATGATAAACACCTTCTATTAAATATTTATACTGATAAATCACACCACTATTTACACTATCAACAGTTGATAAGCCTAGCAATTTCTTTGGTACTGCAAGATCAAAATCCGTTAAAAGATATGCATTTTCAATTAATGCATTCAAACTTGTGCAAGGCCCACCATTAATCAGACCACCAAGTATGCCTTCCTTTCTGCTAATCGCAAAAATAGTACAAGCTGTTCCAAGATCTACTACTAAAGCATCATTAATATTATAATACTCAATAGCCCCAACAAGATTTGCAAAAACATCTGACCCTAATACAAATCGATTGGTATTATAAAGATTAAAACTTAAGTCATAATTTAAATCAAATCTAATGAATAAAGGTTTTACCTTATAAAGAGCAACAATTGCATTAATTAGTACTTTATCAATAACTGGCACAACACTACTTACAAAAACTTGATCAACCTTGAAGTCAAATTTAAATTTAAGAAACTCATAAAGCTCCTTAAAACTCAAATCACGTTTTGTGCTAAGCTTACAAAATATCTGCATTTTATCCAGTCCATATAACGCAAAAGATATACTGGTGTTTCCAATATCAATGATTAACTGAACTGCAGCAACAAATTTACTCATCAATATCCTTAAGTACCTTTACATCGTCAAATCTTAAGAGAATTTTCATATCATCTGACTTCTTAGGTGTTATTTTTAAAACCAATGTCTTATTATCCGAATAATATCTCCATCCATCAGAATATATGTAAAACCGAGGATCTGTAAACCAATTAATATTCCTAAACCTAACCAAGGTAGGATTTGAAATACCTTTAAAAAAGAAATACCCAGGGGAATTTAAATTACGATTAAAATCAATAGAATAAAACGCATTAGAAAAATTAAAATTTACAATCTTTGATGAACCATATATCCAATGTCCAATCCCAAGATTTGGAAATAAACTAAATTTTGGAATATAATCATTATCAACAATATCAGCATAATAATTTTCATAAGGAATCTTCTCTATATCAGGTTTAAGTAAAGAATAATAAATAGCATTAAAAGCAAATTCCAAAATTAAATCATCACCTAATTGGAAAGCAAGTCTTTTAAGTAAGCCGGCAATCTTAAGTGTATATTCAAAATCCCAAGACAAGTCATTCTTATTATCAGAAACATACGCTTCTCCATGACTAGTTACAGAAAATAAAGTAGATACAAATTTAGTTAACTCTTCCCTAAGTCTCCCAAGAACAAAACTATCATTATCAAATTGCAAGAATATAATATAATTAGAAAGCACATTATAAGCCTGGGTTAAACTAAATCCAGAAGTCAATATTACTTCCGGTTTCCTTAAAATATCTAATGCACCATTTAAAATGGAAATATTTTCAGATAAAAAAATTTTCTCCAAAAGATATGCATCTTCTTTTAAATATCTTAAAAGCTTATCCGACTCAAGCGAATTAATAAAAGTTTTATTTACAGATAAATATCGAAAAAATTTACCAAGTCTTTCTGCATTAACATAATAACTTGCACTTAAATATGTTAAATGATCTTCATTAAGGTCAATTAAAGACTTAAGATTTAAAAAAGTAGCTTCATAATTAGGTCTTGTCAAAGACTCAGCTAAAAGATAAATAAATATATCCTCATCAAAAGAATATACATTACCTCTACGCCATCCACCCTTTTCAACACTAAAGTTTGACTTATGACTCCATGCATCATAGGCTTTATTTCTAAATTCAAGCAATGCTGAGTCAAAAAAATTTTTATCTACCTTCTTAATTAATGAATACACAACCGGTGAATTTATGTCTAGAGGAATATCCCTAGAAGGTTTTTTAGAGATCAATTCATCTGGAGTCTGAGATTCTTCAACCAAATTTCCGATCTGAAAAACTTCTTGAGGACTAACTGAAATTTCTCTCTCATTCATTTGACTATGTTTTCCCAAAGCAACCTCAAAATGACCATCTGTACCCTTAATAATAATATTTTCATCAAATAAAACTTTATAATCACTCTCAATTTCATAACTAATTAGTAGTTTTTTAGAAAGATTTGAACTAACATTAAAATTATCATTTGAATCAAATGAAAATAGTAATAAAATATTATTTTCAAAATAAACATGTATTGCATTATCCTGAACCTTATAAGAAATGGGATAAAGATGAAGCCCATTTGCAGGAATGATAATCGGTTTGGTTTTAGATAAATTTATCTTAATACCCCTTATACTAAGAGTAAGACTATCTAAAACATACTGACTATCTTCAACCTTATTATTAACTAATAATTTTAAATCCTTTAATAAAAATACATTTAAACTTAAATCTCTAAACTGAATAAAAACAATCAAAAATAAAAATAGAATACCAATTAACAAGTAAAAAAAACTTAAACCGCAATATTTATTCATATCATTAAATATTAATAATAAAGAATTAAAATATCAACATCAGTTGTATAAAAGCAAAAAACTTAATAAACTTAATAGAAGTATGTACAGTCAATATAAATAGGAGTAAAAAAATAAATGAAGATTCCAAAAAACTATATCCCAGGGACAAATCCATATAAATCTCTTCCCAAGAAACCTATTATTGAATCAAAAAAATTATCAAAAAAACAAGAACAAATAAATGCAGAAATAATGAATTCACAAGAAAGAATACTAAAATTATACATGAGAAGATTACAAAAAAAAGATCAAATAATTCTTCAAAACTTCATCATGGAAGGACACAAAGTTGGATCTAAGATTTTTAACAACTTATCAAAAATTTTAAAAGAAATAATAACTATAATGAATATAGAATCTCTAAAAGTACTACTTAGAAATACAAAAAATCCTATAAAAAAACTTTATATCAAGTTTTCAACTTGGACACTAAACAAACTATTAAAATCTATTAACAGCTCAAACATAACACAAGACAAACAAACATCTAAAAAAAATGTAAAGAAATAAGAAACTAAAAACAAATGCTCCAACATTCTTGAATAACTAATAAAAATTTTTTAAGGCAGCTTTTCACATATGTAAAAGTTTAAGCTATTAAATTTAAAAGTCACAAAACTTTAAAAGTTTACCCATTAATTAAAAATAAATTCCAAAATAGAAAAATCATCTCTAAACGCATTATATCTTGATAAATTTAACATCTTCTTATAAAGACGTACTAAAATAAAATCATCTAAATCATATGTATTGTCTTGCAATATTTTATAAAAATCATCAATAGCCATTATTACATCTTGCTCATTTTCAACCTCATAAACACCATCACTAAAAAGTAAAAGGTGTGAAAATTTACTCAATATACATTCATTCTCCTCACAAGAATACATCTCTTCAATCCCAAGGATTGCTCCTCTTGTCTGAAGATAGACATTATCCTTAGCACTTAAAACAACAGCAGGCGGTGCTCCTGCTGATGCAAACCTTAGATGTCTTGTTTTTACATTTAAAACACCATACCATAATGTAATAAACATATCACTTTTAAACTTAACAAAATAACTGTTAACATAACTTAAAACTTCAGAGGGACTTATATCATTATTATTCATGATATAAGAATTAATAACACTTGAAACACTAAGAGATAAAAGTGCAGAACCTATCCCGTGACCTGAAATATCTATCAAATAAATTATTAGATTATCATCATTAACAAAATAATAATTAAAAAAATCTCCTCCGATTCTTTTTGATGGAACAAAAATCCAATTAGAATTAAAAAATTCGTTTTGCATCTTCTTGGGCAATAAATTCTCAATATAATTTCCAGCTTCTATTAGTTCACTCTCAAAATATTTTCTACCACGAAGTACAAGATCTAAATATTTTTGTCCCTGCTCTATAATCTTTTTCTTTTCAATAAAACTACTTATCCTAATATCAAGTACCAAAAAATCTAAACTTTTTAAAAAATAATCATCAACTTGCTCTTCAATAAAAATCTGAATAATATCTTTTTCACTGATTTGAGAAATAACAATAACAGGAATCATCTCATAAAGACTATTACTTTTAATATTCTTAAGCAAGTTTAAAATCAACTGTATATCTTCATCCGAATTTAAATCAAGAATAATTAAATCATAAAAATCATTACAGAGTAACTGATTGAACAAGTCAACAGCATCTGCAGATACAACAATATAGTCTCTTAAAATTAAATAATCTGTAAGTCTTTTACTATAAATACTATCACATGAAAAAATCAATATCTTATGTCCATCTTTATTTAAAGCTTGTCTACTTGCAAGAGAAGAAGAGAGAAACACATTTTCAAGCTCAATTTCTATATAAGATATTATCGAAGAGATCTTATAAGCAATTGCCTTAAAAAAAGCAATACCAGCATCTCTAAGCCCACTATAATGCATAGAATTATCTATTAATTCCAAAGATAAATACAGATAAGAAACCAAATCACATTTCATGCTTCTAATCAGAAATTTACCTAAGCTTAAGTCTTGAGAACCTTCAAACTCTCCCTGAAACTTATTAACAATCTCTAAAGTTAACTCAAGACAATTTGTAATATCATCATAAAAATACCTAGGGGTTTCTTTATAAAGTTCATAAGAATAAGTATTGATAAGCAAGAAAATATCTTCTAATTTTAAACTAAATTCATTTAATATACTAATAACATTATTACTATTCATCCTCAGTCAACGCAACTTTTGAAATAGGAAGTAAAATATCATCACCAAAAGCTTTCCTAGAAACTTTAACTATCATAGAACCTTGCCTTCTTTTATACTCACTACTAGAATACAGATCTAACACCTTTGCAACCACTTCTTTTCCAAAAGTTTCATAAAGCAACTCCAAAGGTTCATTTTCAAGCAAATATCGACTTAATATTTCATCAAGAATTTCATATTTGGGAAGAGAATCACTGTCTTTTTGATCAGGTCTCAATTCAGCAGAAGGTTCTTTTGAAAGAATATTAACAGAAATAATTGATCTACCTTCTTTTAAATTAATATATTTTGCAAGATTATAAACATCTCGTTTAAATAAATCGCCAATCAAAGCAATTCCACCACAAGAATCACCATAAAGGGTGCAATAACCAACAGCAATTTCACTTTTATTTCCAGTATTTAAAAGCAAAGACTTGTTTGCATTACTATAAGACATTAAAAAAAGCCCCCGAAGCCTGGCTTGCAGATTTTCTTCAGTAACACCCTTTGTATTAAAATACCCATTAAAAAACTCTAAAACAGATTGAAACATACCCTCAATAGGCATATCAATCAATTTAAATCCCAATTCCATAGCAAGTTCTTTTGCATCAAAAACAGATCCCTTTGATGAAAACCGACTAGGCATAGAAATACCAACAACTCTATGAGCCCCTAAAGCAGCACATGCAATATAAGCAACAACAGCAGAATCAATGCCTCCAGAAACACCTAAATGAACTTTATCAAAACCAGAGAGATCAACATATTCTCTTAAACTACTTATCAATGCCTCAATAAGTTTATCAAAAATTTTAGACTCACAGTCAAGTTCTAAATCATGAAATCCTTCATTAAATAAAATATCGTCTTCAAATTCCTTAGCCTGTTTTATTTTTCCGTACTCATTAATAAAAAAACTCAGGCCATCAAATACAGTAGAGCCATAAACACCACATAAATTGGCATAAACAACTTCCAAATTATTTCTCATAGCTATTTCTTTAAAAAATTTAAGCCTTAAGTTATTCTTCTCGCCAGTAAAATAAGACTTTGATGGAACTAAAATATAGTCAGCTTGACTGAAAGACCCATTAAATTTGTCCTCAAACCCTTGAAACAAAAGATCATCGTCCAAATTCAAGACAGCAATACTTTGACCCTTATAATTAAATAAGACTGGCTTATTAACTTCTCTAGTTGTCAAAACAAACTGATGATCATTTACCACTGATACGCAATCTAATATTTTGCCCTCATAAAAACTATAATGTCCAAATACAACACAAAGTCTATCATCAACCTGACCTTTTATAAAATCAAGGCCATCAAGAATTTTTTTCAAAAATTCTGCTCTATGCAACAAATTCTCATACTCAATGCCCCCAACAAAAATAAAAGGAAAAACTAAAATATCAACTTTATTTTGAAGAGCATACTCATAATTTTTCTTAAACACACCCAAAATATGCTTAAACTTAAAAAGTCTACATTTTGTCTGCGCTATACATATTTTCACAAAGTAAATAATAAGCAATAACAGAAAAAATTACAAGAAAATGCTGATCCACACTTAACAGTTTTTTAATCTCATCATTTGTTCCAGGCTCCTGAAAGCCAAACTGATTACAAAAAAATCCCAATATTAAAAAGCCACCGCTTATATATCCTGTAAAGCACTTCCAAATCCTGATATTGCTCTATATGAGCACAGTAACTTGCTATATTAACTATAAGTAATATCTTAAAAATGTAATCCGAGAGAGAAATTTCAAAACCTGATGAAAAGTTTACTCCAAAACCACACAAAATCATAAAAACCCTTAAACATATTCAAAACAAATCTTTAGATATAACTTTAAACAAAAAAATAACCAATGTATTTTTTTTATTTTGACAAAAAAGTACACATAAGAATTTACTAAACTCAAAATATGTATCAATATTATACTATTATGGCTTAATAGTCAAAATCTACTCTTTTAAAGATAATTAAAACGAACCAAATTCACAAAAAATTTCTTAAAGAAAAAATTTGTAAAATATTTTCTTTAAAGATAAAATGCTTTATAAAAGGAGGCTAAAGTGGGAGAAAAGGAACAATGTGAAGAACCTGAAAAAATCAAAGAAAAAAAAAATGACATACTACAAAATGAAAACAGTCCTAGCATGGAAAGCAAAGTCACTGAATTAGAAAATGAAATTTCAAATCTAAAAGATTTGTATTTAAGGAAACAAGCAGAATTTGAAAACTTTAGAAAAAGACTTGAAAAAGATAAAGAAAATTTTATTAAATTCGCAAACGAAAACATAATGAAAGATATAATTAATTTTCTTGATAATTTAGAAAGAGCAATAGATTCATCAAAACAATCAAGGGATTTTGATACTCTATTATCAGGAATTAGTATGATTGAAAGTGAAATGCTCTCAAGCTTTGACAAAAAATATAATCTAAAAAAGTTTGGCAAACTAGGAGAAACCTTTGATCCAAGTCAACATGAAGCAATAAGCATAGAAGAAAAAGAAGGGGTTAAAATCCCTGAAATCGTAGAAGTATACCAAAAAGGATACTGCTACAATAATCGAGTATTAAGAACTGCAAAAGTTAAAGTTGCACAAAGCAAAAATTAATATTAGAAATCAAAAAAATACAAAAGGAGGTTTTATATGGGAAAGATAATAGGAATTGACCTTGGGACAACAAATTCATGTGTGGCCATAATGGAACACGGAAAACCTGTTGTAATACAAAATTCAGAAGGAGGAAGAACTACTCCATCAATTGTAGCTTACACAAACAAGGGTGAACGACTTGTAGGACAAGTAGCAAAAAACCAGATGGTTACAAATCCTGAAAACACTATATACTCAATAAAAAGATTTATGGGAAGAAGATTTGAAGAAGTTGCAAGTGAAATCAAAATGGTTCCTTATAAAGTAGAAAAGGGACAAAATGGAGATGCTCGTGTAAACATTTCCAATATAAAAAAACAAATGTCACCACCAGAAATATCAGCTGCAACTCTTACCAAAATGAAAGAAACAGCTGAGGCCTATTTAGGAGAAACTGTTACTGAAGCTGTAATCACGGTTCCAGCATATTTCAATGACGCTCAAAGGCAAGCAACAAAAGATGCTGGTAAGATTGCAGGACTTGATGTTAAAAGAATCGTTAATGAACCAACAGCTGCAGCTCTTGCTTATGGAATTGAGAAAAAAAATGAAGAAATAGTTGCTGTTTATGATCTTGGTGGTGGAACGTTCGATATCTCAATACTTGAACTTGGGGATGGTGTTTTTGAAGTTAAATCAACAAATGGAGATACCCATCTTGGGGGAGATAACTTCGATGATGAAATCATCAAACATTTAATTACTGAATTCAAAAAAGACAGTGCTATTGACCTATCAAACGACAAAATGGCACTTCAAAGGCTTAAAGAAGCAGCCGAAAAGGCAAAAATAGAACTCTCAGGTGCTCAAGAAGCATCAATAAATCTTCCATTCATAACAGCCGATGCAAATGGACCTAAACACCTACAATACACTCTCACAAGAGCAAAATTCGAACAAATGGTGGATCATTTAGTTCAAAAAACAAAAGAACCATGCCTTAAGGCTATTAAAGACGCTGGACTTAAGGCTTCTGACATCAATGAAGTAATACTTGTTGGAGGCTCCACAAGAATACCAGCCATTCAAAAAATCGTAAAAGAAATATTCGGTCAAGAACCAAATAAAGGTGTAAACCCTGATGAAGCTGTTGCAATAGGAGCTGCAATTCAAGGTGGAATATTGACAGGAGAAACTAAAGATATGGTACTCCTTGATGTTACACCTCTCTCATTAGGTATTGAAACCCTTGGTGGAGTTATGACAAAGCTAATTGAGAGAAACACTACAATTCCTACCAAAAAGAGTCAGGTATTCTCAACAGCAGCAGATAATCAAACTTCTGTAGACATTAAAGTCTTGCAAGGTGAACGTGAAATGGCATCACAAAACAGAGTACTGGGTAATTTTATTCTTGACGGAATACCAGCAGCACCAAGAGGAGTTCCACAAATAGAAGTTAGCTTTGACATTGATGCTAATGGAATAGTTCATGTTTCTGCTAAAGATATGGGAACTGGAAAAGAACAAAAAATTCGAATTGAATCATCATCAGGACTATCTGAAGACGAAATTGAGAGAATGGTTAAAGATGCTGAGGCTCATGCTGAAGAAGATAAAAAACTGAAAGAGAGCATAGAAGCAAAAAATGTAGCTAATTCCTTAATTTACCAAACAGAAAAATCTCTAAAAGAATATAGAGAAAAAATAACAAGTGAGGATAAGGAAGATATTGAAAATAAAATAAAGGAACTTAAAGATGCACTAGAAGGCTCAGATATAGCTTTAATTAAATCAAAAACAGAAGAACTTCAACAAGCTTCTTATAAAATAGCTGAAATGATGTACAAAGATGCTCAATCCAGTTCATCAAATCAAGACAATGCTCAAAACAATGCAAGTAGTGAAAGCAAAGAAGCTGATTACGAAGTTGTTGATGAGGATAAGAAATAGTGAAAAGAGATTATTATGAAATTTTGGGGCTCTCAAAAGGAGCCTCAAAAGATGAAATCAAAAAAGCATATAGAAAAATAGCAATCAAATATCACCCTGACAAAAATAAAGATAACAAAGAAGCTGAATCTATTTTTAAAGAAGCAACAGAGGCTTATGAGGTCTTGGGAGATGACAATAAACGTGCTCAATACGATCGATTTGGACACACAGCTTTTGAAGGTGGAGGGGGATTTAGTGGTTTTTCTAGTGGCTTTAGTGGATTCTCAGACATTTTTGAAGATTTTGGAGATATCTTTGATTCATTCTTTACTGGAAGACGAGGACAAGATAAAAATAGACAAAATGAAAAGGGTCAAGATATAACATATCAAATAGAAATATCACTTGAGGATGCCTATTTAGGTTATAAAAATAACATTAATATCGCAAGAAATATGTTATGTGAATCTTGCTTAGGAAAAAAATCTGAAAAAGGAACCAGCCCTTCAATATGCAACATGTGTAATGGTGGTGGCCGAGTAATGCAAGGAGGAGGCTTTTTTAGAGTAACAACTACATGTCCCAAATGCCATGGAAATGGAAAAATAATATCAAATCCTTGCAAATCATGCAAAGGAGCTGGTAGCCTTAAATATAAAGAAACAATCGAACTTAAGATTCCAGCAGGAATTGATGATTCTCAACAAATAAAAATGAGAGGAAAAGGCAGCGTAAATCCCGATAATCAACAATATGGGGATCTCTACATAAGAGTATCAATAAAACCCCATAGAACTTTCAAAAGAAATGGAAAAGATCTATACGCAACTCTTCCAATAAGTTTTACTCAAGCAGCACTTGGAAAAGAGATAAAAATACAAACAATAGCAGAAAAAAAGATTGAAATAAAGATCCCAAAAGGAACAGAAAATGATGAACAAATCATCATCAAGAATGAAGGCATGCCAATACTACATACAGAAAAATTTGGAAATCTCATTTTGATTATTAAGATCAAAACTCCTAAAAATTTAAGTTATAATGCCATTCGTCTACTGGAAGATTTAAGCAAGGAAATCAATGATATTGACAAAGTCACTTTAAATAAAATTTAGTATGTATATTACACACGCCAATTCAATAATTGAAAGCATAAAAAATAATAAAGGACTTGAATTATACATTTCAAAAACAAGTCCAAAAAGCATAAATATTGAAAAAATAGCCAGAGAATATAATACTAAAATAATAAAAGTGAATGATCTTGCTAAGATAATTGGCAACAACAATCATAGGGGTTTTGCATTAAAATTAAAAATTTCTAAATCTAACAATACAAACAAACAAGATAAAAATTTAGAAGAATTCTTAGAAGAATTTCAACATAAAAATAATGTATTTATCTTAATACTTGATGGAATAGAAGATCCTCAAAATTTTGGAGCAATTCTTAGAACATCAGAACAATTTAACATTGATCTTGTAATTACTAGCCAAAGACGCAGTGCAAAAGACAACGCAACCACCTTAAGAACTAGCTCTGGCGCAAGTCAATATGTTAATAAATTGATAGTCCCAAATATAAATAATATAATAAAAGATTTAAAAAAAAATGGATTTTGGATATATGCAAGCGATATCAAAGGAAAAGCAATAAACACAATGAAAATAAATGATACCAAAATTGCACTTATTATGGGAAATGAGGGCAAAGGAATACACAAATTAATAAAAGAAAATTCAGATTTTTTAGTAAAAATCCCAACTACAGGCAAAATAGATTCATTGAATGTATCGGTTTCAACAGGAATTTTAATATTTGAAATAAAAAGACAACTTAACTTACTTTAACATATTTTTTAGAATCAAAGTAATCTAATTATCCCAAAAAATTTCTCAGCTCAACAGAAGCTAGGAACCCTTCAGCAGCAGCTGTAATAGCCTGTGCATAAAGCTTGTTACTAACATCACCACACGAAAACACTCCCTCAACACTAGTCTTAACGAAATCTTGAGTAGAGATATATCCATCCTCATCCAATTCCAAAAATCCTTTTACAAACTCCGTATTTGGCTTATAACCAATAGCCATAAATATCCCATCTACACTTAATTTAAAAGTAGAATTATTCTTATTATCAATAATTTGCACCATAGATACAACATTATCTCCATTAACTTCTATAGCCTCACAGTTATATAAAATCTCAACATTAGGTAATTTTTCAACATTCTGTCTTAACATAGCAATAGCTTTCAAATAATCCTTTCTCACAATAACATATACCTTTTCTGATAATTTGCTTAAATAAATAGCTTCCGAGATTGCGGTATTACCCCCACCAATTACTACAACTGTTTTTCCCTTAAAAAGATGCCCATCACAAATTGCACACACAGAAATACCTTTATTCCAAAACAAATCTGAATTCTTAAGAGTATTAAGTTTTTTAGGTACCGATCCCGCTGCAATAATAACAGCTTTACTTTTATAAATATAATTATCAGTAAAGAGATAAAAAATATTATCTCTTTTTTCTATAGATGTTACAGTCTCAAGATAAGTGATAGCACCCAGATTGATCACCTGTTCTTTCATATTTAACATCAATTCTCTTCCATTTACACCGTTTTTAAATCCTGGATAATTATACACTTCCGTAGTTGTTGTAAGCTGCCCTCCAGGCTCAGGTCCTTCTAAAATAACTGTCTTATATCCACTCATAACAGTATAGATTCCAGCCGTAAGACCCGCGGGTCCTGAACCAATAATGATTACATCCTCAATGGAACTCATCGCTGTTCTTAAAACCTTTTTATTACTCTTTTTTATATCCAGTACTTCAAACTCTAACATAAATATCCCGCAACTCCTATTTCACTTATTAAAATACACTATATAAAATGTTTAAATATAACTTCATCCAAATGTTACATCAATAAAAAATATTTGTATTAATTTAAAAGTTTATTAAGATTAATCTCTAGGACACAACATGGAACCATAATTCCAAAATTTCTCAATATGTAAGGCGATACTTCACCAAAGCCACCTAAGACGGTGTCATTGATTAAAATATCAGCACCTCTGCCATCTATATAAAGAGATTTTCTTGATTCTCTTAACTTAAATTCAATATTTAAATAATAAAAAAGAGATGAAACTAAAGAATTAATCTCATTAAATGAAAACTCCTTATCAGCCATCAAAAAAGCCAAATTATCATAAGTAATAGTACCATCAACACTATTTAAATCTTTTAAAGCTACCTTCCCAATCTCAAAAATCTTATGCGGATAAGGAAAATTGGAACTAATACTCTCAGATTTAAGCAAATCAGACACTATTGAGCCCCTAATATACTCATACCCCTCTGTCATTGGATTAGCAACACTTAAAAAATCATCACCTTCAATATTCATCTTTTCAATAAAATCTGTCTTAGATCCCAGATAATTATAAATCATTTCCTGAAATCCCATTCCAATCATTAAATTTTTAATATTTCTTGAAAACTCTTCTATCTGACTCAGTCTTCCTAGAGTAAAATCTTTGGGAAGCTCTGGCTTAAAATTATCCAATCCCATACCTATCATTATTTCTTCAATAACATCTACTTCATGAAGAAAATCATTCCTATAAACAGGAGGAATAACATAAAATTTATCTAATTCCTTAAAGTAAGCTGAGATCCCTAATTTTTTTAAGTCAAGACACATATTATTTGCCGTAAAATTGCTACCAAGCATTTTATTAACATTATCAACATTAACCTCTAGTGTATTTTGAAAATAATAAGGACAAATTATTTCTTTCCCAAATAAAGTTTCGTTAGGAAAGATGGTCTTTACTGGTAAAATTTCAAAACCCATATCATGCAAATCACAAGCAATCACTGACAAAGATAACAAAGTAGCCTCAAGATTAGTTCCCGTAACTTCAATAAATAAATCGGTATCACCTACCTTTAAAGCTCCAATATCATGAGAATTGATTACCGGAGGATAAGAGAGAACCTTATCATTATAATCTAACAATAAAGGATATTTATTAAAACTTGCAAGAATAGTCGAATATTCTATTCCTTTAGAATGTACCCTATTGATCTCCTCAATAGACATTTCAGTATCCATACCTAGAGGAATAAATCTATAATCAGAATTACATACAGTATAACTTAATGGAAACTCAATTAAATCTGATGAGTACATCCCCATCGCAACCCTTTTACGCTTTTGTCCATAATTATGACAAAGCTTTTCCTGCAACTGAATCAAAGTTTCAAGCATTCGTTCATTGCAAATCACACCTTTGGCCAAAAATCCAAAAATAAAAGGCCTAATACTAAATACTTCGGGACTGACCAAAATTTCACCATAAAATTTTTGCAAATTATCTGCCATTGAAAAAAACTTAAAAGAAGGTAAATGACCAAAAAGATATGTCTTAATTTGACGCGCAAGTCCTGTATAAGACCATAAATCGGGTCTATTTGTATCATTAAATTCAATTTTGATCTTATCATTAACCGTATCAAATTCACAAATTTCAGCCTTAGTCATTTCAAGAATAGACACAAGTTCAGATTTCGTTAAAATTTTTCCTATCTTTTCTAATAAAATACTCTTATAAATTTCAACCTTAGGCATTGACTTTTCCTCGCCTCAATACAACATCACCAATATTATGGGTAAAAAGCTCCCTTAAATCACTTAAACCTAAATGCATTAAAGCCATTCTATCAATGCCAATACCCCAAGCAATAACAGGAACATCAATTCCAAAAGGTTTTGTAACCTCTGGTCTAAAAATACCGCTCCCGCCTAACTCAAACCAACCAAGCACAGGATGTTTCACATGAACTTCAATTGACGGCTCTGTAAATGGAAAATAAGCAGGAACATATTTAACATCAGTAGCACCAGCCAATTCTTTAGCAAAAATTTCAAGAAGACCTAATAAGGTTTTAATATTAACATCTCCAATAACAATCCCTTCTGT
This sequence comes from Borrelia parkeri, assembly GCF_023035815.1. Classification (NCBI taxonomy): domain Bacteria; kingdom Pseudomonadati; phylum Spirochaetota; class Spirochaetia; order Spirochaetales; family Borreliaceae; genus Borrelia; species Borrelia parkeri. The sequence continues at coordinate 528,032 of NZ_CP073159.1, read as the reverse complement.
TTGATAAAAATCGGCCCCATGAGTAGCATCAACTTGATCATATCTAAAACACCTAACAATTCCAAAATATTTACCAGGATTTTTTGCATTAATTAATTGCTTTGCTGAAAGCACTGTACCTTGAGTTCTAAGCACTAATCTTTTTGAAATACTCTCGCTAAAATCATACCTCCAACCTCTTGAACCTGTAGTGTAACCATTTTCATGAACAGCTTTAACATTAGAAAAATAAGGCTCGGGCAAAGATTTAAGTGCGCTTGGTTCCTTGATATAATAAACATCCCTTATATCACGTGCAGGATGAAACTGAGGCATAAAAAGAGCATCATTATTAAAAAATTCACTCTCAACCAAAGGACCATCAAATTCTTCAAACCCAAGACTTACAAGCTTATCCTTAACTTTAGCAATATACTCTGAATAAGGATTTGCACGCCCAATAAAGGTTTTATTAGATGAAACATGAATATTATAAGCCCTAAAGTTTTTATTTTCATAAGTTTTATTTTTTAACATTTCAGGGGTCAACTTTACAATCTCATCACCTGTTAGATTACTTCTTTCAAGTTCAGATTTTACTTCTAATCCAAATTTGGAAAATTCAAATTTTAGGTCCAAGCTTTCTATCACCTTAAATAACACATCACCAGCGCCTTTTTTCTTAGAATAATTAGAAATGACTAACAATTCATCTTGAGATAAATCATCTTCTAAAAGATCGCTGTTTTGAGCTTTGAAAAGTAATTTTTTAACTATCTTGTAACTAGAACGCTTTAAATCCTTAACAAGGATTTCTTTACCTAATCCCAAAGATAGAACTCCCTCTTTAGATAAATTGCCAAATGCCTTACCAACATCTCTGGCATCAATTTCTAACTCTGACGGCAAATTGGCAACTAGAACTGTTTTTCTAGATACAAGATTGATTATTCTCTCCTCAACTAAACCATTAGCTAAAGCATCAACACCTTTTTCAGTTAGGCGATAAAACACATTAAGTTTTCTAAAAGTTTCCCTAAGAATATCTTTAGAAACAAGCCATTCAATTGTTTTATTTGATTGTCCTTCATTATAAAGTAAATCCGCAGCAAGCCTTAAGGCAAAAATTTCATCTCCCTCTTTATAATTTAAAATCACTTTTATCTCAAGAGGATGTAAAGTCCTTACCACCTCAAATATATTTTTCACAAAATTATCCCTTTAATCATCACTTTTACTAATAATTCCAAGTTCTAAGATAAGCTCAACCTCTCCAATAGATAATTTAGTAGCTCTAGAAATTTCCAAGGCACTCCAACCTTGTCTCATAAGCTTAATGACAGAATCTCTAACTGTTTCGTTATTAAGACCAACATTATCTTTGTACTTGGATTCTGTTTTTACAAGAATTCCAAGGGTTTTGATTCTCTCTTCCGCAGCAATATTTAAATTCTCTAACCGAGTCTCAGATTTTGCAACCTTTTCTCTTATATTTCTAGTATGTTCCAACTTGCTCTCAATCTCCCCTAGCATTTCTTTGAGAGTTTGAACATTATTTAGCACTTCCTGTGATAAATCTTTATTTACCAATAATTCTGACATAATGCCTTTCAACTCACCAAGACTCTGCTGAAACCCAGAACTCTCTTTAAATAATACATGCATCCTACTCTCTATTTCATTTATCAAATCAAAGTTTTTATCAACAGATTCTAATGTAGACTTTAATATGCTATCTTTATTACTAATCCTATCATAATTATCAAGAATATTACTTTGTGCTTCTTTTATCTCCTTAAGTTTACTTTTGTAAATCTGCATTTCATCATAAGATTCTGTCAATTTCTTATACCTCTCCTTAAAAGAAGTATAAAATTCAAGGAATTGAGTAAGATCTTTTTTAATTCCCTCAATATCCATTTGATGGTCCTTTAAATCATTAAATACCTCAATAATATCTGATGATTTAGATTTAATGTCTCCAATTTCTCTAGTAATACCTTCAAAGTCACCTTTATATCCTTGAATAAGATTTATTTCACTTGCTAAAGTTCCCCGTAACTCTTCTAAGTTATTCTTGAAATAATAAACTTCTTTCATCAGTTCATTATTTCTCTCTAACTCAACTTCAAGTCTCTTAAAATTTTCAAGCTTAGAACTCATTACAGCATAACGACTATCAAGTTCTTCTCTCAAGTCAGCCTTGTATACAATTAAATTATCCTTAACCTCATCTATAAAATGATTAAGCTCACCATCATAGTTTAATACTTTTAACTTAAGTTGTGATACACGATCATCAATACCTTTAATCATTAAATCATATTTATCCTTAAATTCAGATTCTATGCTATTAACTTGAATCTTCAAACTATCCCTTAAAGCCTGTATCTCTTCTTCTGAATAATTCAAACTACTCTTAACTTCATTCTCAAACACAGTATATTCCTCTCTTATAGAACTGGAAAAAGAATCATAATTTTCTCTAATTGTTTTCTCAATATCAATTCTATATGCATGCACTTTCTCAGCCAGCTTTAAAACATCATCTTGCATCAATTGCACTTGAGATTCAAAACCGCCTGTGTCATTTAAAAATTTACTTACAATATTTTGTTTTTCCTCATCAAGCCTAGAAGCCATTGAATTGAATTCATATTCTAACTTTTCATTAGCCTCAATAATTTTATCTTCAATATCTTTTTGCTGACTTAAAAATTTGATTTCCACTTGTGTTGCAAGCTCTTCAACATGTAAGTCTATCTTATCATTTATAGATTTAATCTTAAAATCCATGAAATCTTCAATATTTAAAACTTTACCCTGAACCTCATTTGAAATATTCTTCAAGTTAAGATAAGATCTATTTTCAAATTCTTTAATATCTGCTTGCAAACGATCAAAAATTTCTTTTGTTCTCTGATTAACATCATCTTTAACAACTTCCAAGCCACTCTCAATAGCAGAAACATCACTTTTAATTTTATCTAAACTCCTTTTTGTAATGCCCGCTCTTTCTTCAAGCTCTTTGTAAGCATTTTCTTGCCAATTTATCATATCATCTTTAACTTTTAAAAACCAAGAATCAACATTATTTTGACGATTGTCTACAAGTTGAATAAACTCATCTATTCGATTAGTAACATTAGTTTCCATTACAACTATTTTACTCTCTGCATCTCTTTTTTTAACATCAAACTCTTTATTAAATTCTGAGTAAAAACTTTCTTTATTAAGCATAAGCTCCTGTTCAATTTCAACTCTAAAATTCTTCATAAGAATTTCTTTATCTTCCAAGCTCTTAATTATATGTCTCTCTAAATTTTCAATTCTTTGATCTGAGGATGCCACAAAATTTTCTAAAGAATTTTTTAAATTATCACTTCTTTCTTTCAAATCTTTAAAAAAATCCTCTTCAAGAAGTTTGAGATAGGATGACACATTGTGATAAGAATCTTCTTTAAGTTTTAATACATCCCCTTCGATATTACTCAAACTTAACTTAAGTTCACCAAGATTTTTTAATTGTTCTTCAATTTCTTTATCCATCTTTTCACTTGAACGAGCAAGTTCTATACCTAAATCAGAAATACATGCATTTAATCTATTTTCCATATCAAGGTGCATATTGGAATATTTGCTATCAAGCTCAGCATACTTACTTGCAATCAACTCTTCAACTGAATTAGCCTTGTCATTTATCTTCTTCTCTACAAGCAAATGCTTTTCATCATATTTACCTTCAAGCTCAGCATACTTACTTGCAATCAGCTCTTCAACTGAATTAGTCTTGTCATTTATCTTCTTCTCTACAAGCAAATGCTTCTCATCATACTTACCTTCAAGCTCAGCATACTTACTTGCAATCAGCTCTTCAACTGAATTAGTCTTGTCATTTATCTTCTTCTCTACAAGCAAATGCTTCTCATCATACTTACCTTCAAGCTCAGCATACTTACTTGCAATCAGCTCTTCAACTGAATTAGTCTTGTCATTTATCTTCTTCTCTACAAGCAAATGCTTCTCATCATACTTACCTTCAAGCTCAGCATACTTACTTGCAATCAGCTCTTCAACTGAATTAGTCTTGTCATTTATCTTCTTCTCTACAAGCAAATGCTTCTCATCATACTTACCTTCAAGCTCAGCATATCTCACATCAAGAGTCTTGTCTAATTCATTATGACATTCGCTAATTTTATCCTTTAAATTCTTCTCTATCATCTCAAAATTATTTTCAATTGACTTAAGAACGGATATCTTTTCATTAATCCCACGCTCATATTTTTCAATCTCTTCATCAATTGCAGCAGTGGCTTTAATCATATACATATCAAAGTGATCTTTTATTTCCTTCTCAAGACCAGACTTAATGACATCAAATTGATGATGTATGTTATTACTATCTTCTTGTATTCTCTTTCTTAAATCTTCTTCAAGCTCTAGAATTTCCTTTGACCTTCCATCGATTATCTCAAAATTACGATCCATCTCAGAAATTTTTGCTCTCAAATGTTCATCATTATCTGTAAGTATCTTATATATTTCATCTCTAATCTTTGAAATAGCCCCTTCGCTCTCAATAAAAAATGTTGAATATCTCTCTTCAAAATTATTTTCAATAATCTTGAATCTTTCTTTATAAAGATCATTTAAAAATTCAGATTTATCCTCAATATTATTCTTAAGTTCATTAATTACTCCTATAAACTGTTCTCTTAACTGAATAATATCACTATCTATGGCTTTCTTGTAATCAATTGCCTCTTCCCGTCTAATTCTATATTGTCGCTCAATTTCTCTGAGTAATTCACCAAGTCTTAGCTCTTCTTTTTCTATTATATCCTTAATTTTAATTTCAAAATTTTCAACCTGATACTTTGATACATCAAAAGATGACTTAAAATTTTCTAAATTTTCATCCATATTCTTGCTAAGAATATCTATTTTGTCTGTTAGCCTTCTATTTACATTTTCAATCTCATATCCTATCTCATTCTCTAATTTATTTGCAAGGGTTTCTGAATATCCTCTAGAATCAGATATTACCTTACTATATTTTTCATTAATTTCTCTATTCACATCATTAAATCTTGAATTAAGAGAATCAATGGTAATATCAATACTTGCCTGAAATGAAGCAATATCTGTCCTTTTATCCTTAAGCAAACTATCAACTTCTTTAACAAACTCTTCTGACCTTTCTAAGACTGTAGCAAATTTCTTAGATAAACTTTCCTCAAGGTCCTTAGTATCCGTATCAAAATGACTCATAATATTTTTCAGAAGTTCATCTGCATACACATTTCCTTGATTTCTAAACTCATCTATTTTTTCAAGATAATAACTCTCAAGCCCTTCAAAAGTACTCTTAAGATCCTCAATCTTTAAAGTCATCTCAGAATTAATTGAGTTTATATCAATCTTTCCTGAAGATAATACATTCTCAATATTCACTGATATTTCACTTAACTTACCTTGCCAATCATTAAGCTTATTATCTATCTCACTATTAAGCATATCTCTTTTACTTAAGATGTCTTCCGATATTCTATTTAAAAAATTATCTATCTGCTTCTGATTATCTATCTTAATTTCAGAAACTTTTTGCATCCTAGCTTCAATAAATCCATCAAGATCCGATCTAAGATTATTCAAAACATCTTCACATTCAACTTTGAAATCTTTAAGTCTATAATCAAGTTCTTCTATATTGCCTTTAATTAACTCTTCTTTATTAGAAAAATCCTCATTAAGTCCATTAAGCATCATAATAATTTTGTCATGAATTATTTCGGCTTGATTATCAATAAATTCCTTAATCCCTGATAAAGTCTCTTCACTGTTATTATATGACATATCTCTTAATTCTTTATACTTATCTAATACTGAACTTTCAAAGTCCTCCGTCTTTGATGTAACATATTCAAGTCTCTCATTAACATCTTTTTCAAAAGAATCGATCTTTGAAGAAGTTGATAAAAGTAATTCTTCACTTGAAATTTTAACATCAAGTAAAGATTTATTTAAAACAATAAGCTCATCTTTCCAATTAGTATGCATATCCATTGCTTTTTTTTGAATATGTTCTGAGAGTTCATTGAAAATATTTTCACTAAGTTCCTTTCCCTTAGTCCTTTGTTTTTCAATCAAATTTAAAAATTCTTCATTAGTTTTATTTAGATAAGACTTAATATCCTCTAAATTCAAACCTACTTTCCTTTGCCAATGTTCATATTGCAATTTGTCAGCTTCCATCTGCTTAATAAATTCACCTATATCCTCTCCATAATGACTTTTTAAATTAAACACTTCATTATTAATATCAGCACTCACTTTACTTAACTTGGATTCGAAGTCTCTTCTTAAAGTCTCAAAGTCTTGTACTAACAAATCATTTAAAGAACTTATACTTTCTTTTAACTTTGTACTAGTAATCTCAAAATTTTGATAATCATAATCTGATTTTTCAGAAATTCTACTAAATTTTTCATCACATTTAATGGTGAGCTTATCAATGTCATGCTCAAATTTATCTGCAATATTTTTATACTTGTCCTTCAGTTGGATTTCTAATTCACCACTTTTTAAATTCAGAGCTTCTAAGAGAGTTTCATACTTTAAGTTAATGTTACCATCTAAACACGAATAATCATTAACAAATTTTTCATTCATTTCTTTAAGCTCTGAATATAAGCTACTATCCAACTTAGAAATTCTATCTTGAATGTCTGTACTGATATTTGAAAGTTTCAATTCCAATTCACTTCCAACATCATTCATTCTTGAAAATACATTTTCACTAAAACTATCAATATCCCCTTTAACTTTTTCCTTAAATTCAACATATATCCTATTAGAATCTTCTTCAAGATCATCAAGCAAAGTCCTAACTCCACCCTGAACACTCTCTATCCTAGAATTAGCATCCTTTAAACTACTCTCTATCCTATCTCTTATGTCTTTATCAAATTGATTTATCTTACTATCATATTCTTTATAAATATCACCAACACTAGATTCAATTTGAACCCTAAATTGTTCCAAAATATCTGCAAATTGCTCTTCATACTGTCTCATCTCTTGTCTTATAGTCTCTTCAAGAGAATTCAGCCTAGAATAGGTATTATCTTTAAAAACAGAACTCAGAGAAGAAATTTCATTGTCTATTAATACTAATTTGCTTTCGAGTTTATCTCTCATATGATGAGAACGCTCATCGACGTACATAAAGACTTCATCAAATTTTATCTGTAACTCCTCATTCAATCTAGTTAAAATAAAATCTTCCTTATCATTAATTTTAGTCTTAGCTTGCTCTACAATAAGATCAAGAGAATTTTCTATTGATTTATATTTAGTTTCATATATACCAAAAGAATCTTCCATTGATTTATTATAATTATCTATGCTAGATTCAATTTTAAACACAAACTCCTTAAATTCATTCTCAAGTTTTTCATTACCCTTATCCAAAATTTCTCTTTTTTTCTCTTCAATCATTACCAATGATTCTTGATAAGATATAAGCTCTCTATCCAGATTATCCATTCTCACACTAAAATCTTTAATAGTGTTATCAAACTTATCCCAACTCTCAATTTTGATAGTCTCAAGATTTTCCTTATTTGTCTTATCGAATTTTTCAAAAACTGTACTTAATCTAGAATCGATAGAATCAATCTGAGTATTAAAATTCTTTAAAGTTTTTGAAAGTTTATCTACTATTTTTCCATCCACTTGAAGTCGTTGTATATTATCTTGCACTTTAAGGGCCATGTCATCTAGCTCTTTAAGCATAGAATCATGATAAGCAATCTTTTTTTCAACTTCTGCAAAATCATTACTTTTATCTTTAATTTTTCGCTGAACTTCATCTATTTTTTTTATGATCTCTATACTAGAACGTTGATACGCTTCCATATCAACAGCAAGATTATTGATCTCTTTTGTCTTCTCATCAATAAAATCTTCAAGGTTATCCTTAGCAATATCAATAAATTTTTTAATCTTATCTAAAGCCCTTGAACGTCTATCATACTGCCTATAAATAAATAAAATCACGAAAACCAATAAAAGATTAACCAAAACGGTTACAAAATCTATCATAAAATATTTTACCCACACTCTATATATTTAAAAGTATATATCTTTGCAAGTCTTTATAATTACTAAAGATAAAATCACATTTCATATCTTTAAGCAACTTTTTTTTAGAAAGATAAGCCGTTCTCATACACACACCACTAGCACCTAAAATATCATATTCATAAGAATTACCAACATATAAAATATGATTACTATCTATACCTAATTCATCCATAATCCTTAAAAAAGCTATTTTGTTTGGCTTTAAGTAACCAGTCTCTTCTGATGAATAAAGAACATCCCAAAAACTATTTTCAATGCCTAACAAATTACTTACACGAGTTGCAATAGGAAAATCTGACATCACTCCTAATTTTATTCCTTTTGATTTAAGAAAATAAATCAAATCATGAACACCAAAATACGGTTTGAGATTTCTAAATTTATTCCTAAAAGATTCACTATAATATATTTTATTCAATAAAAATCCACACCTACTCTCATCAAAACCCAAATGATCAGCAAGCATTTTAATCTGAATAGACATCAACTCATCTCTACTAGAAGGAATACTTTTTCCTTTTTGTAAACCTCTGATTTCCTTTCTTACCTTTTTAAAAGCTAAAAAAAATTTAATATTTTTTAAAAATTCAGGAAACATTATCAAATTAATATTAATTTCAGGATAAAGAGTTCCATCAAGATCAAAAACTACAGCTTTTATCATAATATCTAATTATTTATCCTTTTGGGTATTGGCACTATAGATATATTCTTTGGAACTTTGGCCCTAACTAAATGAATATATGAATTTGGATATCTACCTCTAAGTGATTTAATTGAAGTTTCATCATTAATTTCCATTAAAGATACTCTAAAAATAGATTCTCTATCAATAAATGGAAATAACACAACAACATGTTTATGAAAAACCTTTCCTGGGAATCCATTAATTGTTGTATTCAAAGAGCCAAAATACATATGACCAGGCTCCTTGACAGCTAAATAATACAAAATAAACTCTAAATTATCAATCTCATATCCACGGTTTTCAATATACTTAAGAAAACCAATATTATTTACATCTAACTCCTTAACCCTAGATAAGTCTAGATTAGCATCAACATTTTTAAGTTTATAGGCAATATTACGAGTCCAATCAAGTCCAAAAAATGGATCCCTACTAAATTCATAGTACTTCGTAAAACTATTACCCCTAATTCCAATATGCTTAACTTTAAGATCCTTTATTTTTAAAAGCTTTCCTGTCATTGCCTTATAAATTGAATCTGCTACCCATTTACCAAATCCAGAACAATTAAATCCTATAGGTTCTCTTTGAGGTTCACCCGTTCTAATATACACCATTTCACCTAGTTCATTCATTGCTCCATCATGTACTTCAAATATTAAAGGAGAAACCTTTAAAAAGGCTCTCAGACTGTCAACAATATTAGAAATATTATCATAAGCTTCAAGAGATCTGGGTCTAAAAAGTTCAAAATCAATAAAATTACTAATATATTTAGCTATTTCTAAAAAAGAACCAGTAGCAATATCACTAATTTTAAAAGGCAATTTAATATCTTTATAAATGAAAGTATTAATTAAATAAAAATCAGCACTTGAATGAACATCACCTGCCTTTATTCTAATAAAAGTATCTGCTCTATTTAGAAAAAATATCTTTATCTGTTCAATACCATATCTTCCAACCTTAATTACATAAGAGCCTGGTAAAATATAAGACGCACCATTTTTTCGATTAAAAAAAGAATAGTAAGCATAATCTCCCAATATTGAATTTGATACTTCAACATAATAATTATCTGAAATATAATATTTTTGGGGGTTTATCTTAAAAGCAGTATTCCTCGAATTAAAATATTTTGCATAATTTGCTCTAACACTAAAATCATAAAAAAAATTCTCAAATGCAAAGAGATTCAGATTAGCAACTATCAAAAATAAAAATATATATCTCACTTTAAGTCTCTTGTTTTTTCTCTCAGTTCTATTAAAATTGGAATATTATAATAACCAATTTTACGAATATTATTTACTAAATAATTATAATAAGAATTTGGAAAATTAGTTATTTTATTCGCAAATAAAATAAACTTAACAGGATTAACACTAATCTGAGTTATATATTTCACTTTATGTGAAGCATTCAAATGATAATCCTTAATCCATAAACTTAACATCTTATTCAAATCAGCAGTACTTATTTTAAATTCAAGTTGTTTTTTTAATTTAATTGCTTCTTTAAAAAGATTATCTACCCCCTCTTTTTTATGAGCAGATATTCTTAATATGGGAGAAAAATTTAAAATTGGGAAAAAAAACTTAACACGATTCTTTAAAGCCTCAAAATAACCGCTTTTTGACTTTACAAGATCCCACTTGGTAAACACAATAATAATCCCTTTACCCCGTTTAGTTGCATAATGAGCAATTTTCTTATCTTGAGCCGTTAAGTCTTCTTTAACATCAACTAATAAAAAGACAATATCTACCATATCAATTACTCTTAAAGCTCTACTTACAGAATAATGTTCAATAAGTTCATTTACCCTTGTTCGCCTCCTTATTCCAGCAGTATCAATAAGCTCAAATGTTTTACCATTCCTTTGAAATCTTGCTTTAACAAAATCCCTTGTAGTCCCAGCAACCTGAGACACAATTGAAACTTCACGTCCTGCTAAAAAATTAATAAGAGTAGATTTGCCTGAATTTGGCTTCCCTATAATGCCAATCTTAACATCAAGATTATCATCACTTGCCAATTTGCCTACTGAATTTTTTAAAAAATTTCTTAAGCTATTTACTCCTTTTCCATGAGTCGCACTAACTAAAAAGCTCTTTTGAAAGCCTAACTTTTGAAATTCATAAGTTAAGGCTTCCTTATGATGACTATCTATTTTATTTAATACCAAGACTATCTTATCACTATATTTTCTTAACCTTTCAATAAGCTCATAATCTTCTGATAAAATTTCATTTACATCTAAAACAAACAAGATTAAATCAATGCTATCAAGCAAGCTTATAACTTTATTAACCACAACCCTACTAAGTTCATCCTTTAAAAGGGTAAATCCACCAGCATCAATCAAATAAAATTTATAAGAATCTACTGTACAAATCTCTTTTATCAAATCCCTAGTAACTCCATAAATTTCATCAGTAATACTTCTATTTGAGCTTAAAAGCTTATTAAATAAAGTAGACTTCCCAACATTTGGTCTGCCAACAATAAGAACACTTTTATAATCTTGAACTTTAGAACCAATCAAAGCTAAACTGCCTCTTTCCTTATGTAGGTTTTTCTATTATAATATCAGATATTGCAGCTTTATGCCAATTATAAACGGACGCCCAATTGATAAGGAAAAAAAGAAATAGTAAACGAAAAACAAGTAGCTTTAATCAAATAGATATATTTTTAGTATTATTTGCAATATTCTTAACAGGACTGTGCTTATTACTAATAATTAAAAATTCACTCATTAAAAATATATTCAATGAACAAATTGACAATAATGACAATTTTGAATTTAGCCAATCAAAACCTAATAAGATAGAAGCAAAACTAGAGAATACAAAAAGTGAAACTATTAAAATACTTAACAACGAAAAATTTTTAATAAAACCACCTGAAATACAAAAAATTGAAGAAGAATTTAAATATCAAGAACAAAAATACTTAAAAAACAAAAAAGAAGTTAAGCTATATTTTATAAAAGTTACCGCTGAGGGACATTTTTTAAAACAATGGATTAAGCGAACTATTCAATATGATAAAAATATTCTCAAAGAAACATTAAAAGCACTAATTAACGGTCCTAATGAATATGAACTTAAAAATAATTTCTTAAGTTTAATTCCTATCAACACTAAAGTATTAAACTTAAGTATAAATGATGGAATTGCTCACATAAATTTATCTAAAGAGTTTTATGAAAATAGTTTTGGAATAGAAGGAACAATTAATCAGGTCAAGCAAATTATTTTAACATGTCTTGAAATTCAAGGCATCAACGGAATAACTTTAAAAGTTGAAAACAATCCAATAATACTTGAAGATTTAAATTTAGACTTTTCAGGAATCCTAGATAATAAAAAACTCGCAAAATATTAAAAATTAATATCATCAAGAAGGGCAAGAGATTGCATAAGATTCATTGAATTATCTCTAACAACCAAAAACATAAATTCTTGATTTCCTTTCCGTCCTTTGGTTGAAAGTTTTAATATATTTTCAATTTGTAGATTATTATCATAAAACTTTTTAATTACCTTATTTAATATCTTACTTAGATATCTCTTTCCAACTACACCATTAAAATCTTTTATATCTAAATTTAATCCTTTAAGCTCAAATTGAGGTTTAACAAGAACAACGATAAGCTTATCAGAAAGTTTATCAATTAAATTTGCACATATACTAATTACAGATCTAAAAGAAACATCAATAACGGCTAAATTAGGTTGTATGTCAAATTGTTTAATATCAAAAATATTAGTCTTTTCAAAAACTTTAACCCTTGGATCAACTCTTAACTTATAAGATAGCTGATTAAATCCAACATCAACTGCATAGACTAACTTTGCACCTTCTTGCAAAAGACAATCTGTAAAACCACCTGTTGAAGCACCAACATCTATACAGATTTTATCTTTAACTGTAACTTTAAATCTTTCTAAAGATTCAAAAAGTTTATGACCTCCTCTTGAAACAAATTGCCTAGACTCACTCTCTATTAAGTCTATTTTACTATTTCTTAACAGCAAAACCTTAGGATTTCTTTCTTTGTGAGAATTGACATACACCTTGCCAGTCAAAATTAAAATTCTAAGTTCTTCTCTTGTCAGACCTGGATAATTCTTGCAAAGGACATTTAATAAACTATTTCTGTATTCTTTCAATTTTCAAAGCACGTCCTGTTTTTAAATGAGAAGTAATAACCACTCCCTGTATAATCACATCCTCTTCAACAGTTTCTGTTCGTAAAGCCACATATTCAAGTAATCCTTTAAGAGAAATATCAGGATTAAACCCTATTACAGAATTCAAACTACCTGTCATCCCAAGATCACTAATATAAGCAGTCCCCTTATCTAGGATTCTCTCATCTTGAGTCATTATATGTGTATGAGTACCAACAATTCCAGTGACCAATCCGTTCAAAAAATATCCAAAACTCTCTTTCTCATAATTACTCTCAGCATGAAAATCAACAAAAATAGTTTTAACTTTATTTCTAATCATGTTCACAACTTTTTTTATATTTTCAAAAGGATTTTTAACAATGAAAGTCATTCCTACAAATCCTTGAATATTTATAACAGCAACTTTTTCATTTTTAACATTTAAAATACAATACCCATGTCCTTCAAGAAGATCTGAAAAATTATTTGGTCTTAAAATATACTCCTGTTTATTCAAATATTCCCTTATACTATGATCTGCATAAACATGATTACCTGTAGTAATAACATTCACACCTGCCTTAAAAAGATTTTCTGCTATCTCTGGAGTAATTCCAAAACCACCTGAAGAATTTTCCCCGTTGACAATTGTCAAATCTATATTATATTTCTCTTTAAGATTTTTAAGATTAAAAAAAACCTTTTTAAGTCCCCCATTACCTATGACATCTCCAATTATTAACGATCTAATCACATCGTTATCTTGCATACTCAATAACTCTAGTTTCACGAATAATAGTAACTTTTATTTTACCAGGATATCTCATCTCAACTTCTATTTTCTTTGCAATATCTCTTGCAAGCATAGTAGCTTTCTCATCATTAATCAATAAATTGTCAACGATTATTCTAACTTCACGACCTGCCTGAATTGCATAACACTTTTGAACACCCTCAAATCCATATGCAATCTCTTCAAGTCTCTTAAGTCTATTTATATAATTGTTCAAACTTTCACGTCTTGCACCAGGACGAGATGCAGAAATAGCATCAGCTATTTGAACGACGATAGCCTCAAAACTTTCAGGCTTTATTTCATTATGATGTGCAGCAATAGCATTGACAACAATATCACTCTCTCCACAACTCTGAGCAAGCTCAGCACCTGTAATAGCATGTCCCTCACTATTCTCAGAAATACTCTCCATACCCTTTCCAATATCATGCAAAAGACATGCTCTCTTGACAACAACAGGATCTAATTTCATTTCTTTAGCTAAAATTTCTCCGATTATTGCTGTTTCTTTTGAATGACTTAGAACATTTTGACCATAACTGCTTCTAAAGTAAAGCCTTCCAAGACCTCTAATAAGCCTTTTGTCAAATCCATGTATATTTAAATCAAATACTGCCTTTTCGCCTTCCTCAAGAATAATATTATTGATCTCATTAGTAACACTATAAACAATTTCTTCAATTCTTGCTGGATGAATTCTCCCGTCTGCAACGAGTCTTTCAAGGGTCCTTTTTGCTATCTCCTTTCTTACTGGATCAAAACATGATATAACAACAGCCTCAGGAGTATCATCAATAATAATATCTGCACCTATTAATGTTTCAAGAACCCTGATATTACGTCCTTCTTTACCAATGATTCTACCTTTCATCTCATCATTAGGCAGCTCAACAGAAGTAACTGTAAACTCAGAACTGACCTCTGTTACTATACGTTGCATAGTAGAGACCAATATATCTTTAGCTACCTTATCTGCTAGAAGTTGAGCCTCTTGCTCACTTTTATTAATAATAATTTGTGCATCTCTCTTGGACTCATTTTCAACTTTTTCAATTACAATCTTTTTTGCTTCCTCTTTTGTAAGACCAGCAATATTTTCTAACTTTTTAACAAGAGATAATTCCTTATCTCGTATAATTTTTTCTTTTTGCTCAAATTCCTTAAGCTTAAAATCAATCCTACTTTGCTGCTTATCAAGAGCTGATATTCTTTTATCTAAAGTCTCTTCTCTTTGTAATAATCTTCTCTCTAAATTAAAAACCTCATTTTTTCTCTCTCTTATTTCCCTATCCTGCTGGTTCTTCTCTTTAAGCATTTGAGCTTTTGCATGTGAAATAATTCGTTTTTTTTCATTTTCTATCTCTACGATTGCCTCTTCTTTTACTTTCTTTAGCTTTTTATCTAAATTTAATAAAGAAAATCTACCTAAAATAATTCTTATTAAAAAACCTAATATAATACCTAAAATACCAGCAAGAATAGAAGAAAAAGTAATATATGACATACAATTTACCCCCTATTCTACCAAACCAATTAAATATAAATCCTTTAGAAGGATATATTTAATACGTAAGACTATTGCTTTTCTTCTAAGGTTTTATCAACTAGTTCAAGAATTGCCATCTCAGCTGCATCTCCATACCTTTGTCCTAGCTTAATAACCCTAGTATACCCACCCTTTCTTTCTTTAAAGATAGGGGAAATTCTAGTAAATAATTTATTCAGAATATATTTATCATGTATAAACTTTGATACTTCTCTTCTATTATGCACGCTATCAACTTTAGCCCTAGTAATTAATTTTTCAGCAAATCTCTTAACTTCACTCAATTTTGCTTTAGTAGAAGTTATTTTTTCATGCCTAAAAAGAGAAATTACCATATTTCTTAAAAGCGCCTTTCTATGACTTGACTTTCTATCTAACCTATTAAATCCTACCTTAGTCTTCATATAACAATGATCTCCCTTCTAATGAGATATTTTATCGTTTTTATTCAATATTTTTAGAGCTTCTGCCTTAGACATTCCCAAAAATAATCCATAAGTGCTAAGCTTTTCAATTATTTCTTCCAAACTTTTTTTCCCAAAGTTCCTTGCCTTTGAAAGGTCCTCTGCACTTTTGCTAATAAGTTCTCCTAAAGTCTTAACATTTTCCTTAGTTAAACAATTCAGAGATCTAACAGATAAATTTAATTTCTCAATATTTATACTAAGTATATCGGAATCTATAAGTTCAGAACTCTCAACAGAATGTACAACCTTATCTTCAAAATTAACCAATGGAAGCAAAAAGTCCCTCACTATAGAAGCCGCTTTTTTAATTGCGTCTTTAGCACTAATTACACCTGTTGTCCAAATTTCCATAACAAGTTTATCATAATCAGATCTCTGTCCAACTCTAGTATCTTCAACAGAATATGTAACCTTTTCTATTGGAGAGAATATAGAATCAAGTGCAATGGTATTAACTTCTTCTAAATATTTAGCATTCTGTTCAGAAGAAACATAACCTCTCCCATAATTGATTTGAAATTCAAAATCCAAATTTGCCTCACTTGAAAGCGTAGCAATAACTAAATCTTTATTAAAAACTTCAACACCCTCTCTTTCAAGATGAACTGCCTTTAAAACATTAGTATCTTTTCCATTAACAGAAAGACTTATTGTAGTACTATTAACTCCCTCATCTAACTTTAAGTGAATATTCTTAATATTAGCAATTACTTCAAGAGTATCCTCTACAACACCAGGTATTAAATCAAATTCACTTGAAACGATCTTTAAAGACCCACCTTGATTAGATTGAATCCTCATAGCAGAAATAGCATACCCTTCAATAGAAGATAGCAAAACTCGCCTTAAAGTGTTCCCAATAGTAACACCAAATCCTTTCTCAAAAGGATACATTATAAATTTTCCATAAGAACTATCATCCTCTCCTCTTAAAAACTCAATCCTATCAGGTATAGTAAAATCTTTCAAAAGCTTTCCTAAAGACATCAATAGCTCCTCTAACTAAACTCGTCTAGTTTTTTTAGGTCTACACCCATTATGCGGTATTGGAGTAACATCTGAGATTGATTTAACAATTATACCTGTTGATCCAACAGTTCGTATGGCAGACTCTCTACCAATTCCCGGACCTTTAACAAAAACATGAACATAATTAATACCAAAATCCTTAACTTTACCTAAAGCCGATTCTGCAGTCATCTGAGCAGCATAAGGAGTCGATTTTTTAGCACCCTTAAATCCCATTCCACCTGCACTTGCCCAAGCTAAAGTATTTCCTCTTATGTCTGATACAGTTACGATGGTATTATTAAAAGTAGCCTGTATATAAACATTGCCTTCACCAATATTTTTTTTTACCTTTTTTTTATTAGTTGATACTTTTGCACTCAAACTTATCTCTCCTCCATAAGCAAAATAACTTTATTTAGCAGCTATCTTCTTATTAGCCACAGTCTTTCTCTTTCCCTTCCTGGTTCTTGCATTAGTTTTAGTTCTCTGACCTCTTAAGGGTAAACCTTTTCTATGTCTAAGGCCCCTATAACATGCAATATCCATAAGCCTCTTAATAGACATAGCTAACTCACTTCTAAGCTTTCCCTCAACAACATAATCACTTTCAATTATTTTTCTAAGCTTATTAACTTCATCATTATCCAAATCTTTAGCTCTTTTTTCTGGTAAAATATCTGTTTTTCTGCAAATTTCTAAAGCTCTAGCTCTTCCTATTCCATAAATAGACGTAAGAGCTATTTGAAGTTGTTTGTTATTTGGCAAATCTATTCCTGCTATCCTAGCCATTTTTTCCCCTTATTTTTGTCTTTGTTTATGTTTAAGATTATCACAAATAATTCTTAAAACACCTTTTCTCTTTATCACTTTACATTTTTCACAAATTGGCTTTACACTTACCCTAACTTTCATAAATTACTCCTAAATTTTCTGCAAAAAAGCATACTTTTTGCCAGGTCCACGAGACAATCCTTGAGTCTTTAAATATGCATCAATCTGAATTAATGTATCAAGAGCTACCCCTACCATAATAAGAAGTGAAGAACTACCCATAATCCTTGAGACATCATAAGGAAATCTAAAAATATTCTGCACTAAAAACGGAATAATTGCAATAATAGATAAAAAAATAGAACCTGAAAATAATGTTCTATTCATAATTCTATCTAAATAACCCTCCATCTCATCCGCCTTTATACCTGGAATAGTTCCACCATTTTTGCGAATATTATTACTTATATCTTTTGGACTCAATTGTATCTTTGAATAAAAATATGTAAAACCTATTATTAAGACTACATTCAATAAAGTATAATAAAGCCCATTAGGTCTTAAATAAGACAAAATTTGTCTTGAGAGAACAGAAGTTCCAGCAAATCCACTCAAAATTTGCAAAGGCAAGGTAATAAGCACAGATGCAAAAATAACAGGCAAAACACCTGACGGATTAAGCTTAATTGGTAAATATGAACTAACTGTATTCCTTGAGTTTGCTCTAGCATAATGAATAGCAATTCGTCTTTGCGCCTTATACTCATATATGATCAATATAACAACCAAAATAAACACACTTAATACCAGTATCACAAAGACAGGATTAATATTTTGAGATGGATCTCGCATGCTCTGAAAAAGATTAAATAAAGCCGCTTGAAGTCTAACCACTATTCCTGAAAAAATTATTAAAGATACACCATTCCCAATTCCTCTCTGATTAATTTGTTCACCAAGCCACAAGAGAACAAAAGTTCCGGTTGTAACTGTTAAAATAGCAATAAAAATATATCTATAAAAAGGCATATTAAGTGCACCTGGAATGCTTTTAGCATAAAGACTAGTGGCATATCCTTGGGCTACAGCCGCAACAATTGTTAGATATTTTGTGTATTTTTTTATTTTTTTTCTTCCATTATCCCCTTCTTGCATTTTTTTAAGAGAAGGAAAAGAATAAACAAGAAGCTGAATAATAATTGATGCTGAAATATAAGGACCTATGCTAAGCATAAATATAGAAAAATTACTAAAAGCACCACCTGAAAAAAAATCAAAATAATTGGTAATTGAAAAATCCGACTGGGATTTAAAATAACTTCTAAGAGCCACAGGATCTATCCCTGGTATTGGCAAGTAAGAGCCAACTCTAAAAATAAAAAGAATAAACAGAGTAAATAAAAATTTGCTCCTTAAATCCTTAATTGTAAATAAATTAAAAAACAAACCTTTCATTTCACTACCATTTCAAACCAATTTAATACTGCAACCAATTTTCGTTGCCAATTCTTCAGCAGACTTTGAAATACGCGAAACTTCAAAATTCACTTTCTTAGTAAGTTCGCCATTAGCCAAAATCTTGATATTTTTTTTATTCTTACTTATAAGCCCTTTTTGTAACAAAGTATTATAATTTACTAAATCTCCATCCTCAAATTTTCTATCTATATCCCCAAGTCCTACAATCTCATACTTTATCTTATAATCATAATTGGAAAAACCTCTTATTGGAAGTCTTCTATAAAGAGGAGTTTGTCCTCCTTCAAAACCAACCCTTGGCGAACTATTCCTAGCTTTTTGTCCCTTTTGTCCTCTACCAGAGGTCTTTCCAAGACCAGAACCTGGCCCCCTACCAACAATTTTTCGAGACTTATTAGCTCCTAAAGGTCTCCTTAGCTTAATCATTCTTTACCTCACTTAATAAAACCATGCTAATTACACTATTAAGCATCCCTTGAAGAGACTTGTTTAAAACATGAACTTTTTTATCTCCTATTTTCTTAAGACCCAAAGCTTTCAATGTCTTAACCTTACTGTCTAATTTCCCAATAAGACTTCTCTTAAGCTCAACCTCGATCTTAATGTCGCTCTTAATAAGAATTTCTCTGTTATTTTTCATCTTTTTAATAAAAGCCTTATTCTTCAACCTAGATCTTGAGGCTTTAAACCTAATCTTTTTAAGCTGAAGTCGCAATTTTCTCTTAATCATAAACTAACCCCATAAAGTCCTTAAAGTTTTACCTCTTATTTCTGCTACTTTTCTAGCATCTAAAACCAAGTCAAATGCTTTAAAAGTCGCCTTTACCACATTCATAGAATTATTTGAACCAAGAGATTTACTTAAAATATCATGGACTCCCAAAGCTTCCATGACAGCACGAACAGGTCCACCTGCAATAATACCAGTACCTTGAGTTGCTGGCTTAATTAAAACTTTGGCTTTCTTAAAATCCCCAATGACCATATGAGGAAGAGTACCCTTTCTAATAGGAATAACCCTTAAATTTTTTCTAGCACTCGCTAAACTCTTCTTTATTGCATCACTAGCATCATTGGCCTTACCAAATCCCCAGCCAACTTGACCTTCGCCATCACCAACAACCATAAAAGCAGAAAAAGAAAACCTTCTTCCACCCTTTACAACTTTAGTCACCCTACTTAATGATATCAATTTCTCTATTTGCTTTTTATGAACTTGAGATTCCACTATAATTCCCCCTAAACATCGATACCGGCTTCACGCAAAGAAGTTGCAAAACTTGCAATAAGACCGTGATATTTATAACCATTTCTATCAAAAATAAGTTTATTTATGTTTTTATCCTTAAGTTTCTTTGCAAGAACTTCGCCAAGTTTCCTTATATCATCAATATTCTTGTTCAATTTAAGATCTTTTTCAATAGTAGAAACACTTGCAAGAGTATGACCCGCCACATCATCAATGACTTGAACATAAAAATATTTATTGGACTTAAAAACTGTAACCCTAGGCCTATCTGCAACACCAAATCCAATTCTATCTCTTATTCTCTTTTTACGCTTTATATTTCTTTTTTCAGCTTCTTTTACTTTTTTCATAAATACTCACCTAAAACCTATTTTTTTACTCCTGATTTCCCTACTTTGCGTCTGCTTACTTCATTATCATATTTAATTCCTTTACCCTTATATGGTTCAGGAACTCTCAAACCTCTAATCTCAGCAGCAACCTGTCCAACTCTACACTTATCTATACCCTCAACAGCAATTTTGGTATTACCATCAAGTCGAATATTAATTCCTTCGGGAATCACATACTCAAATTGAGTTGAATATCCTAAGTTAAAAAAAAGACTTGTTCCTTGTTGCTCAACCCTGTACCCTATACCACTAATAGTAAGAGATTTTGAAAATCCATCAGATACTCCCTTAACCATATTAGAAATTAAACTTCTATAAAGTCCATGAAAAGCTCTTGTCTGTTTATCGTCAAAAGAACGCTCAACAATAATATTACTATCCTCAACTCTAACCTTAATGCTACTCTTTATTTCTTGGCTTAATTTGCCTCTCTTACCCTCAACTATTACTATGTTGTCTTTAATATCAACCTTCACAAAATCAACTATCTTTATAGGAAGTTTACCAATACGTGACATATTTACCTACCTCTTAACCTTACCAAACTGAGCAAATTAGCTCACCACCTACTTTATTATCTTTGGCTTGCTTGCCAGTAATAACACCTTTTGAAGAAGACACTATTAATATGCCATACCCATTCTTTATCCTTGGCATATTTTTGTATGAAGAATAAACTTTTCTACCAGGAGTTGAAATAGCATCTATTCTATTTATAGCCGAATTTCTCTTATTATCATAATTTAGTATTGCCTTAATAAAAGAAATGCCCTTCTTATCAAAGATATTATAATTCTTAATATATCCTTCTTCCTTCAGAATGTCTAAGATAGATTTATTTATTTTAGACATCTTTAAGTCTACAGACTCATGCTTAACCCTACTTGCATTTCTTATCTTAGTTAACATATCTCCCACTGAATGCGTAACAGCCATAAATTCTCCTTACCAGCTTGATTTTGAGACCCCAGGAATTAATCCTGCAGATGCATGATTCCTAAAGCATATACGACACATACCAAAATCTCTCATATACCCCTTTGGACGCCCACATAACTTACATCTATTTTTTTGTCTCGTTTTATATTTTGGCTTTCGTAAGGCCTTAACTATCATTGATTTTTTAGCCATAAATAAAAACTCCTTTAATTACTAAATGGCATACCAAACTTCGAAAGCAAAGCTTTACCCTCTCTGTCGTTTAAAGCCGTAGTTACTATTGTAACATTCAAGCCAGATATCCTCTCTATTTTATCATAATCTATCTCAGAGAATATTATTTGCTCTGCTATTCCAAAAGAGTAATTACCATTACCATCAAATGCATTGCCATTTACACCTCTAAAATCTTTAACACGAGGTAACGCCAAATTAATAAGTTTATATAAAAACTCATACATAATATTACCTCGAAGAGTAACCTTAGCGCCTATCTCTTGACCTTGTCTAATTTTAAACCCAGCAATGGCTTTTTTGGCCTTTGTCTTAACAGCCCGTTGACCAGTGATTTGACTAAGCTCATAAATAGCTGAATCTAAAAGCTTTTTATTTTTAACAGCATCACCAACTCCCATAGAAACAATAATTTTTTCTATTTTTGGAGCTTGCATAATAGATTTATATTGAAACTCACTAACAAGCTCTTTTATAATATTATCTTTATAATGCTTCTTTAACGCAGGAACATAACTCATAAGCTAAACATTCTCCCCATTCTTTTTAAGGTATCTCTTTTTTTCATTATTTTCAAATTTAAACCCTATTCTTGAAGCTACACCACTTGAAAATAACATTACATTTGAAATATCTATAGATGCTTCCTTATCAATTATCTTGCTCTTCTCTTGAGGAGTTCTTGCCTTAACAACCTTCTTAACCATATTACAAGACTTAACAATAACCTTAAGATTTTTCCTATCTATGCTAACAACTTCACCTGTTTTACCTCTATCCTTACCACAAAGAATTTTTACATTATCGCCTACTTTCAACTTCGTCTTCATAAATAGCCCCTTATATTACCTCTGAAGCCAATGAGACAACTTTCATAAAATTAGCATCCCTTAGCTCTCTTGCAACAGGTCCAAAAACTCTCTTACCTCTTGGATTTAAGTTAGCATCAAGTATAACACATGCATTATCATCAAATCTAACATAAGTCCCATTCTTCCGTCTTATCTCTTTTGAGGTCCTAACAACTACGGCTTTATGCACCTCTCCTTTCTTAATAGGTGAATTGGGAATTGCTTGCTTCACAGCAATAACTATTATGTCTCCAACCCTAGCAGATCGTTTTTTACTTCCACCAAGAACTTTTATGCATTCTGCTATCTTACCGCCAGTATTGTCAGCAACCGTTAAATATGTCTGCATCTGTACCATAATTAATCTCCTCTACAAAAATAACTGAAATTATTTTGACTTCTCCAAAACTTCAACAAGCATCCATCTTTTTTCTTTACTAATAGGCCTGGATTCAATAATCTTTACCTTATCTCCAAGTTTTGATTCTTCTCTCTCATCATGAGCCTTCACTCTTCTGCTAACTTTTAAGTACTTATGATAGATAGGATGCATTTTCCTTTGAACAATTTCAACAACTATTGTTTTACTCATCTTATCACTAACAACCTTTCCAATTAGCTCTTTCTTATTTTCCCTTGCCATAAAACTTAAACCTTCCTAATACCTATTTCATATTCATGAACTATTGTATTAAGCCTTGCAATATCTCGCCTCAGCTCTCTTTTTTTTAAAGGATTCTCAACATGACCAACCACAACCTTAAATCTTAAGTCCATATATTCTTTTTTTAAAGCCAATCTCTTAGCTTTCATATCTTCAAGAGTAAGATCCCTAAATTTTTTCAACATAACTCACCTCAAATCTCGCCTTACCACAAATGTAGTTTTAACCGGGAGCTTAGAACTGGCAAGCATCATAGCTGCCTCAGCAAGTTCTCTAGGCACTCCAGCCATCTCAAACATAACGGTCCCAAGCTTAACAGGAGCATTCCAATGATCAACTCCTCCCTTACCTTTACCCATTCTCGTTTCAGCTGGCTTTTTAGTATAAGGCACATCTGGAAATATTCTGATCCAAACCTTACCTCCCCTCTTAACTCTACGTGTCATAGCAACACGAGCTGCTTCAATCTGCCGTGCAGTAATAAAATATGTCTCAAGAGAAACAAGTCCATATTCTCCAAAAGATATCTCGTTACCCTTCTGAGCCTCTCCAGAAAGTCTTCCTCTTTGCTTCTTCCTATATTTAACCTTTCTAGGACTTAACATTTAACGCTCCTTAAAGATTCTAGACATCAGAACCATTTTTCTTTTTAAAACTACTATTGGATTTAGATCCAAATTCTAATTTTTTTCTAGAAAATTTATCGTCATTGACAACTTTTTTACTCTTATCATCTACTCTATTTTTGTCAAAATGCTCACTCTTTTCTCTTGAAGTTTTTTTGTTAATTACCTGACCAGCATCTGAATTAGTCTGTTTTCCTAAAACTTCTCCCTTAAACAACCAAACTTTAACACCAATAACACCATAAGTTGTCTGAGCTTCGGCAAAACCATAATCTATATTAGCTCTAAGAGTATGTAAAGGAATCCGTCCTTCTTTAACTTCAAAACTTCTGGCAATCTCAGCCCCACCAAGCCTGCCTGAGACTTTAATTTTTACACCTTGAACACCTTTGGAAATAGAAGATAAAAGTGAAGACTTTAAAAGTTTTCTATAAGAAGCTCTATTTTCTAGTTGTTTTGCTATTCCATTAGCAACAATTTGTGCATCAAATTCTGGCTTCTTAATCTCTTTTATTTTAATATTAATTTTTTTAGATATTTTTCTAGTTAATAATTGTCCAATTTTTTCAAGATTGGCGCCCTTAACACCAATAACAGAACCAGGTCTTGGAGTGGAAATTACTACTGTTACTCTTTGAAGATTATTTCTAATAATCTCTATGTCAGAAATATCAAACTTAATTCCTTTAAGAAACTTCATAGTTTCCCGTCTTATTAAAAAATCTTCGTGAAGAATATCAGAATATAATTTTTTATCAAAATACCACTTTGATTTCCAATCCCTATTAATCTTAATTCTTAAACTGTAAGGATGTACTTTTTGACCCATATCTTATTCTCCACCATACATCTTTTCATAAACTTCAACAAAAATATGACAACTTCTGTTAACAAGCCTATCTGCTCTACCTCTAGCTCTAGGCCAAATGCTCCTACGCCTTCGCCCATCGTCTACCATAACTGTTTTTATAAATATCATATCTTCAGAAAGCTTTCTGTTATGATACATAGCATTCGATGCGGCTGATTTGACCACCTTACCTAAAAGTTTAGCACATTTATTGGGCATAGAACAAAGTATCGCAACAGCTTCACTGTAAGGCTTACCTCGTATATTATCAGCTATAGGCCTTACTTTTTTTGGAGAAGATGGCAAATTTTTGCCTCTTGCAGTATATCTTCTATTTACAAACATAAACTCTACTTCCTTCCCTTCTTATCTGATTTAGCATGTCCCCTAAAAATTCTTGTAGGTGAAAATTCCCCAAGCTTATGCCCAACAAGATCTTCAGTAATATACACAGGAATAAAAGACTTCCCATTGTAAACAGATATAGTAAGACTTACCATCTCAGGAATTATTGTTGAGGCTCTAGAATAGGTTTTAATTACCACCCTTTTCTCTCTGCCAGAAGAGGCTAAAACTTTTTGATAAAGACTCTTTTCTATAAAAGGTCCTTTTTTAATAGATCTTGCCACTACACACTCCTAATTATTTCTTCTTTTAATGATAAATTTATCTGAATACTTATTTTTCTTACGAGTCTTATATCCCTTAGTTGGCTGTCCCCAAGGAGATACAGGATGACGACCACCAGAAGTCTTACCCTCACCACCTCCATGTGGATGGTCGATAGGATTCATCGCAACACCTCTTACCTTAGGCCTTTTACCAAGCCATCTACTCTTACCGGCTTTACCAATAGAAACATTTATATAATCTTCATTGCCAATTTCTCCAAGAGTTGCTATGCATTTTTTAAAGATCATGCGCATCTCACCTGATGGAAGCTTAACTGTTACATAATCTCCCTTAGAAGCAAGCACCATCGCATATCCTCCAGCACCTCTTACAAGCTGTCCACCTTTTCCAACATTAAGCTCAATGTTATGCACTGCTTTACCAACAGGAATGTCCTCAAGTGGCAAAGCATTGCCAATCCTTATTGGAGCATTTGGACCACTCTCCAAAACATCACCAACTTTAATTCCTTTAGGAGCAATAATATATCTTTTATCCCCATCTCTGTAAACAAGCAAAGCTATATTAGAACTTCTATTTGGATCATACTCAATAGACACAACTCGAGCAGGTATACCAAACTTATCCCTTCTACCAAAGTCAATCTCTCTATACCGTCTTTTATGTCCCCCACCTCTTCTTCTAACACTAATTCTTCCAGAAGAATCTCTTCCAGCCCTAGATACCTTCCCTCTAGTTAAAGACTTCAAAGGACTATTACCCTTACTTAACTCATCAAAAGATAAAGTTGTCTTATAACGTAAAGATGAAGTTTTTGGCTTATAAGTCTTAATACCCATATTGTTTCTCCAAAACCACTAAAAAATATCTATCTTATCTTCTTTTTTAAGATAAACATACGCCTTTTTCCATGAAGAAGTTTTTCCCTTACCAATAGGATAACCTTTCCTTGACACAACCATTTTAACCTTGCTCTTAACATTAAGCAAATTACATGATATTGGAGTAACATTAAAAAGCTCTTTAATCGCAGCACCAATCTCTTTTTTATTTGCTTGCTTCCTAACCTTAAAAGCATAAACATTCATATTCTCTCTTTGAATATTAGTTTTCTCAGTAAGCATAGGCGAAATTATTATATCATAAGCTTTCATAACTCATCCTTACTATCCCTTTTATTTAACATAAAGCTCATTAAGCCCATTAATAGCAGACTCAAGTGCTATTAAATTTTTAGCATAAAATAAATCAACAACTCTAAGTCTATTAAAAGATAAAATCTTTAAATCTCTTATATTTCTTCCCGCTCTTTTAACCATTTGATCATCATTACCCAATAAAATTACTGTTTTACCATTAATCTTTATAAAATTTTTCATTATTAAAGCAAGATCTTTTGTCTTTCCTGATTCAATAGTAAAATTTTCAACAATTTTTAATCTATCTTCTACAGATACACACAGACTAAGAACAGATCTAAAAGCAAGTCGTTTAACTTTCTTTGGAAGCTTATAACTATAGTCCCTTGGTTTTGGCCCTAAAGCTACACCTCCACCAACCCAAACGGGATTTCTCTTAGTACCAACCCTCGCACGTCCTGTACCCTTTTGTTTCCAAGGCTTCTTTGAACTACCCCTAACCTCAGACCTAGTTTTAGTTGAAGCTGTTCCAACTCTAAGATTGGCTAATTCATTATTAATAGCATTATATATAGAACCATAACTAATATCTATATTAAAAACTTCATCCTCTAAATTTATAGTTCGAAGTTCTTGTCCATCCTTAGAAAAAACTTTTCTTTCCATACTAAACACCCACTTTTTTCGCCTTTTTAACAATAACAAAAGAACCCTTAACCCCTGGCACAGCTCCTTTTACCAAAATGGCTCTTTTCTCTTCATCAATAAAAACAACTTCAAGATTTTGAATAGTCTGTTGCTCTCCACCCATTCTGCCAGCCATTTTAGTTCCCTTAAAGGTTCTAGCGGGTGTAGTAGCTTGACCTGTACCACCAAGATGTCTATGAAACTTAGAACCATGAGAAGATGGACCACCGCTAAAATTATGCCTCTTCATAGCCCCTTGAAAACCTTTACCCTTAGTGGTACCAGTAATATCCACATACTTAATCTCCCTGAAAGCATCAAGTCCGATTTCATCACCAGCATCATAACCTTTAAGACCCTTAAATTCTATCACATATCTCTTAGGTTCAACATTCTCTAAGTTTTTATACTGACCTCTTATAGGTTTTGAAATTTTAGAACTCCTAAGATCGACAGAACCCATTATCAGAGCATCATATCCATCTCTTTCTACCGTTCTTTTTCCTATAACATAATTGGGCTCAAATTCTATCACCGTAACAGGCACCACAACTCCATTACCTTGAAAGACCTGCGTCATGCCAACTTTTTTTCCAATCAATCCCAACATTAAAACACCTCAAATTCATAACTTAAAAAATCTATTTACTGCTTAATATCAACCTCCACTCCTGCAGGAAGCTCTAATTTCATTAAAGAGTCCATTAAAGCAGAAGTAGGCTCTAAAATATCAATAAGCCTCTTATGAGTTCTCATTTCAAACTGTTCTCTTGATTTTTTATTAACATGAGGAGAACGCAAAACAGTATATTTTTTTATCTTTGTCGGCAAAGGAATAGGACCTTTAATTTGTGCCTTAGATTTTTGAACAGCCCTAACAATAGACTCAGCACTCTGATCTAATATCTTAACATCAAAACTAAAAAGTCTTACCCGTATCTTATCTTTAGTAATCAATTTATTCTCCTAAACTTTAGAGATTTGTGTATCTCTAAACCCTACACTATTCCAATATTTCAAGAATCCTTCCTGAAGCAACAGTTCTACCGCCTTCTCTAACAGCAAATTCAACATTCTTATCCATAGCTATTGAAGATATAAGTTCAACAACAATGTCAACATTATCCCCAGGCATAACCATTTCTTTGCCCTCTAAGCTAACCATACCTGTAACATCTGTTGTTCTAAAGAAAAACTGTGGTCTATATCCTGAAAAGAATGGTTTATGTCTTCCGCCTTCTTCCTTAGTTAGACAATATATAGAAGCCTTGAACTTCTTATGAGGAGTAATTGTACCAATAGCAGCAATAACCTGCCCTCTCTCAATATCCTTTTTATCAACACCTCTTAACAAAAGACCAACATTATCCCCTGCTTGACCTTGCTCAAGAATCTTTTGAAACATTTCAACACCAGTAACGGTTGTCTTCCTAGTTTCTCTAATTCCAACGATTTCAACTTCTTGTCCAACTTTAATAACACCTCTCTCAATACGACCAGTAGCAACAGTACCACGTCCAGAGATAGAGAAAACATCTTCAACAGCAAGCAAAAATGGTTTATCAATATCTCTTTGAGGAAGATCAAAATAATTATCCATAGTTTCAAGAAGTTCCTTTATGCATTTTGTAGCTTCAGGATCATCAGGATTTGACATAGCTCCAAAAGCTGAACCCTTTACTATTGGTGTATCACCAGGAAATCCATATTTTTCAACAAGCTCTAAAACTTCAACTTCAACAAGTTCAACAAGTTCAGGATCTGCCAAATCTAGTTTATTTAAAAATACTATTATTTTATTTATCCCCATTCGCTGAGCAAGAAGTAAATGCTCTTTTGTCTGAGGCTCTGCTCCACTATCAGCAGCAACCAACAATACCGCAGCATCCATCTGAGCTGCACCTGTAATCATATTTTTAATATAGTCAGCGTGGCCAGGACAATCAACGTGAGCATAATGCCTCCCTGCAGTTTCATACTCAATATGTCTGGCATTTATTGTTATTCCTCTTGCTTTCTCTTCAGGCGCATTATCAATATCTTCATATTTAAGCGCCTTAGCATCTTTATTTACCTTTGAACAATAAATACTAATAGCAGCGGTTAATGTTGTTTTACCATGGTCAACATGCCCTATTGTACCCACATTCATATGCGGTTTTGTTCTCTGAAAGACTTCCTTAGCCATGAATCACCTCCCAAAATTTGTAATCTAAATCTTTATCTATTCTTCAAAACTATTATTGTTAAGAATTTTATTTTGTTTCTTTATAGAAGATACAATAATTACACACTAAGTAAAACTATTATATTTACAAAAAACATAACTTTTTAGAAATTGACCCGATTTTCGTGTTTTTCTAAAACAATCCTTAATAACTCCATTAGTTTACATATTATTTAGAACATAGTCAATACGTTTAATATTTTAATATAAAATTTTTAATATAAAAACATTCAAAATAAGCAACATTGCACAAATATACAATTGACAATCATAAAGATAATTTAAATTTTAAGAAAAAATGATATGGATATTAAAATCTACCAATCATTTCATGCTTATCATTAAAAAGGTTACAATAAAATAACAATATGTCACAATACAATTTTGAACAAAGACTATTAAATATTTTTACAATATTCATTTTATTCATAACTACATCATGTATAAAAAACAATTCTGTCAAATCAAAAGAAATTAGCAGAGAGATTACTCATATTATTAGCATAAAGAAAGATACAAAAAAAATTGAAATCGTAAAACTTCATACTAATAATAAAAATGAATTAATTATTACTCTTAAAAACAATAAAAAAACAGCTATAAAGCAAAATTCATTAGCAATTTTTAAGAAAGGAAATAAAATCGGTCATATAATTAAAGAAGGCCTTAAAGCAGGAGAAGAAAAAACCTTTAAATTAAAAATCAATATCAATAAGAGACAAAAAAACACATTTTATATATTTCTAAAACAAGATTAATTTATCAAGATCTATTAATGGTCAATTTTGTATGATTCCTCCACTTACCAAAAACAATTTATCTACTCTTGATTTTTAATAAGATTAACATAAAATCTAACGTAAAATGAACCAATCCGAATTTGCACATCAATCTTATTGTGTCTTCGTCCAATATTTAGTAAAAGTCAAACATAACAAGATAATCAAAGCCACATAATTTGAAATTATAAAAGCATATCCCAACGAATCTTCTATAAATCCAAAATATTGCAAAATAAACACAGTTGGCAAACGAATAATCCAAAGACGAATACAGATAACAATCATAACAAGCTTTGTAAAGCCTGCTCCTATCAATCCTCCCAAAAAAACTTGTTGCAATCCAAATCCAACACTTCCAATCGATGCCAATAAAAAATAACTATTAGCATAACCAACAACTTCCAAATCATTTGTAAAAGTTTCTATTATAATCTCTTTAAAAGAGATTAAAAATGATGCAACTGTGATCATTATTAGCAAGGTAACAAAAAATCCCTTTTTTAAAATATCTTCTACCCTGCTAATATTCTTTGCACCAAGATTTTGTCCAACAATCGTAATAATTCCAGTACCAATACTCATTCCAGGAAGAAGTAAAAAAGAAATAATATTATTAACCATACCATAAGCAGCTAAAAATTTTGAGCTGATTTGAATTACAATGTAATTAAAAATTAAAAACGACAGAGAAGCCATCATCTGTCCAAAAATCGCCGGAAATCCCACATTAATAATACTTTTTATTATAATAATATTTGGAGCAATGTCTCTTAAACGCACTTTAAATCCAAAATTTAGTCTATAAGTAAAAAAAAAATAAGAAAAAACTGTCATTAATTTTGAAAAAAGAGTAGACCAAGCAGCACCAGCAATACCTAAACCAAAAGTAAACATTAAAATTGGATCAAGAATAAAATTAATAACATTTGCAACCAAAATCAGCATCATTGCAATGACAGTTTCTCCTTGAGCATTTAATATGTACACAACAGAAACACTTAAAAACATTACTGGTATCGCATAGATTACGACATAAAAATAAGATTTTGTAAGTTCTCTAAGTTCACCACTTACACTCATAATATCTAAAATTGAATCTATAAAGATTAAAACTAAAACTGCAACAAACAAAGACAATACAAAATTTAAAAAAATTAATTGCCCTGCATATTTTGAAAACTTAGCAAAAGTCTCTTCTCCAATACATCTAGACATTAATGATACACTTCCTATAGCTATTCCCATAGCAAAAACCATAATAAGAAAATTAATAGGACCAGTAAGAGATAATGCGGCAAGTGGCATAACTCCAAGATTCCTAACATAAAACATATCTACAAGCTCATAAAAAGCCTGAAGAACATTAGTTATCACGATAGGAAAACTAATAACTAAAAGCACTCGATATAAATTACCTTCTAATATTAATTCCCTCGTTTTAGTTCTACTTAATAACATAAAGAACACACCTTGCATTTTATTATACTGATAAATTGTCAAATTCTATAAAAAAATGCTTTTATTTAACTTTGGAAAAAAATAAAACAGATTAAGAAAATTATGAAAAACTTTTTTCTTCCATAAACACCAAAGATATACAAATGCATGAAACACTGTATTTTGTAATGCAAAACATATAGACTAATCCATAAATCTGGATAACACTAACAATAACATTTTTTTATCTTGCCTATAATCAAATAAAAATAAAATTTTCACCTCTCTTCCACTCTCGTAATCTTTGCTCCTAAAGCACCTAACTTGACAACAACATCCTCATATCCTCTTTCAATTTGATAAATATTTTGAATACGACTCTCACCTTCAGCACAAAGAGCTGCAATAAGCAAAGCCATGCCAGCCCTAACATCAGGAGAAGATACATTACTTCCCTTAAGAATGGTTTTCCCTGTGACCACCACACGATGGGGATCACAAAGGACGATCTGAGCACCCATTTTAATAAGCTTGTCTACAAAAAACATTCTTGATTCAAACATTTTCTCAAAAATAAGAACAGTTCCGTGAACTTGAGTCGCAGTTACTATCATTATACTCATAAGAT
The DNA here is from genome assembly GCF_023035815.1 of Borrelia parkeri. Lineage (NCBI taxonomy): Bacteria > Pseudomonadati > Spirochaetota > Spirochaetia > Spirochaetales > Borreliaceae > Borrelia > Borrelia parkeri. Next base: position 495,622 of record NZ_CP073159.1, on the reverse strand, counting down.
CTGTTGGAAAAGCTGGCCAAGGCCCATCATCAATTTTGGGAATATGTCCCCCAAAATCTAATTTTACCTTCAAATCCTGTTTTTCTTTGACATATATATTTTCGTTGTCATACTCAAAATTAATACCAAGCCTTGAATATACATGCCTTATTAAAACAAAATTTTTAGGATCAGCTTTATTAATCTCAAGCTCACCACCTGTTAATGCAGCAAGGCTAATTAAGGAACCTACCTGCATGAAATCAGCACCTATGCGAAATCTAGTACCTCTTAATTTTTTTACACCCTTTATTCTAATAACATTAGAACCAATACCAGAAATATCAGCACCCATAGAATTCAACATGTTACACAAATCTTGCACATGCGGTTCACATGCAGCATTAATTATTACAGTCTCACCAAAAGCAAGAACAGCAGCCATAATAATATTTTCAGTAGCAGTAACTGATGCCTCATCTAAAAACATATAAGCACCAACCAACTTATCTATTTCTAAAACAATCCGTTCACCCTCTATTAACCTAGCACCAAGCTTGCCAAGTCCATAAAAATGAGTATCAAGACGTCTCTTACCAATAACATCTCCACCAGGAGGAGCAATATCGATTCTACCACATCTAGCAAGCATAGGGCCCACAAACAAAATTGAGGCCCTAATTAAATCCGTCAAGGAAGAATCTACCTCTGTTTTCACAACATTTAAAGCCCTAATTTTAAGAACATCACCTTCCCTTAATACTTCAGCCCCTATGTCCTTTAAAATGCTTAAAATAACTTCTACATCTTTAATATCTGGAATATTTTCTAGAATCACTTCCTCATCTGTAAGTAATGTAGCTGTAATGCAAGGCAAAGCCGCATTCTTATTTCCACTAGCTGTTATCTTTCCACCTATTTTAAAACCACCCTCTACAAGATAGCTATACATTATTACCTCCACACTAAACAAAGCTTGTATACATAAAACACATTTTAGAAAATCAAAAGTATCTCTTTAAACATCATTATTATTTTCAAGATGACCATCAAAATCGATATATTCTCTTACAATTTCAATCATAACAGCTTTACCATTATCAATCTCAACTATAACACCATTAAAGCCAAGTCCATCCCAGGACTCAGTAAATCGATTATTTAAAAAACCTCTTAAGAATTTATCTATCTCAAATTTAGGCTCATATCCAATAACACTATTTAGACTACCAACTCTACCAAGATCAGTAATAACTGCAGTACTATCAAAAATCCTAAGATCTGCTGTTAATATCCTCTTACCAATACCTAAACAAGCACTAACTCTAGATTTTAGATAAAAAAACATAGCATTAACCTCAGCTGTAGTATTTGAATCAAAAAGCACAATTATATTATTAGTGTGTAACTTAATTTTTTCGTAAAAATAATCAAAAGCAAAAAAAGGATTATTAAAATTATATTTTGTAATTCCCGTCTGTCCAACAAGTCTAATTACGGCAACCTTATTACCACTAACACTATAAATAAAATAAGAGTAACCTTTTAACTTAGTGGGACAATTTAAAGGTTTTAAAATAAAATTATATTTATCAAGTTCATCACTCAGTCCAGCTCTTACAAACGCATTTTCTCCTAAAGTTAAAACGTCTACACCATACTTTTTTAGCAAAAATGCATGTCTCTTACACAGACCGCGAAACCCTGTAGTAAAATTATTACCAGATATAACAAAATCAATTCCCTTTTTTTGTTTAAAAGAAGACAAAAAGTTCTTTATCACAACAATGCCAGGCTTACCTACAACCTCCCCAGCAATCAAAATCCGCAAACTCACGAAAGCCTCTCTCTTTATTTATCCAGATTAAAAAACTTAGAAATAATATTTTTTAAAATAATACTTGATAAAACATAGCTTATCACAATTGCAATAATAATCATAAAAAAAACTAAAACAAACTGAAAAACAGATGAAACAATAACATTTAGTTTAGCAATAAAAAGAAATTCAAGAAAAAAAATCAAAAACATTAAAGACAAATTAATTAATGAACATAAAATAAAGTATAAAATTTTCATAAATTGGTACTTTGATTTTTGGCAAACAAATCGTAAATTATAAACAAAGTTATTCCTATAACAACATAACTGTCTGCAAAGTTAAAAGTTGGCCATCTCTGAAGTCCAAAAATACCAAAAAATTTCACATCCAAAAAATCTACAACCCCTAACGGTCTAAAAAGTCTATCAATAATATTCCCAATACCACCAGATAAAATCAATACAAGAGCAATTCTAGCTATTCTATTAGTTTCTTTCAAAGCAAAAGAAAAAACAAAAATCAAAACAATAATAGGAATTATAAGAAAAAACAAATTCTTTAAGCTAGGATCAATATTAGAACCTATTGAAAATAAAACACCAGTATTTCTTACATGGATTATTTTAAAAAAATCTCCAAAAAAAGATAAATACTCAGTTCCAATTCTGATATATTTAACAACTAAATACTTAGACCATTGATCAAAAAAAACTAAAATAGAGATAAATATAAAATTGTTAATTAATCTGCTTCTATTTATATTCATATGAAATCCTTATAAATTAGTATTTTTTAAAATAAAATTAACCTCTAATTTTTCATGACTTCTAAAATATTCCATCAATTTTATTAAGCCAAATGTTTCGGTAAAATAATGACCAGCAAATATCAAATTCACACCATACTCTTCAGCTAAAGAATATATCTGATGAGAGGTATCCCCTGTTATAAACAAATCAACACCATGTTCTAATGATTCCTCAAAAAAAGAATACCCAGAACCACTAACAATAGCTACCTTTTCAACATATTCCTTAAATTTTTTGTAATAAAGAATATGTTTATTATGAATTTCAATTTTTTTTAAAATCTCAGAAAAATTAAAACCAGCAATAGAAATAATACCTAAATTAATCCCCTTATAATTTGCAAAGGGAATAGGATTATGAAACCCAAAAAAATCAGACAATACTCTGCTATGAGAATAAACAGGATGAGCATCCATAGGTAAATGAACACAGTAAAGTGATAAATCATTATCAATAAGCCATTTAACTTTTTCATACATCCCAGAAACAATTTTTTCCGATTTTGACCAAAAAATACCATGATGAGTTATTAAAAAATCATAATCTTTTGCTTCTCTTAAAGTTGCCATACTTGCATCAACAGCAAAAGCGACTCTTTCAACCTCAAGTTCTAAATTACCCACTTGAAGTCCATTAAGACTCTTGTCAATATTTCTGTAATCCTTTACTTTAAATATTTCATCCAAATTCAACGATAATTCTTTAACAGTCAAATTAAGTTCTCCAAATTGCAGCGTAACTTCTCTTGCCCTTAAATTTTCTATGAGAATAAAGATTGCAATTACAATAAGTACACAAACCGGAATCCTCAACATCTAACTTAAAATTAGAAATCAATCCCAAATTAAAATTGGCATTGTCAAAATATATTTTATCATCCTTTTTATAAAAAGACATATCTAATAACTTCTTACTAAATTTTAAATTTATTTCTGATAAAAACTCTGATGAAACCTCATAACAACATAACCTATTATAAGGCCCAAATACAATTTTCAGATCCTCAAAATTTGAACCCATACTCTCAAACATAAATAACATTTTCAAAATAATGAGCTTAAAACTACCCTTATATCCACTATGAGCAAGTCCGATATATTTTTTTGATTTGTCAAATATATATATTGGAAGACAGTCTGCATAGTAAGCAAGAAGGGCAACATTGCAGGAAGAAGAGACAAGTCCATCTCCCTCCTGAAAATTAACAAAATCATCAGAAACTTCATAAACAACATTCGTATGTAACTGTTTTAAATATTTAACTTTTTTATCTTTAGGAATAAAACTTAAATTATCAATACTAATATCTCTTATATTTAAATCAAAAGGCTTTTTAGTATAGATCAATTTAATGTTAGGATCTATTTTGAACTCATAATAAAATTCACTCTCTACTACTCTCATAATCTAAATTCTTCACCTAAATAAAGCTTTTTAGCTTTTTCACTATTTATAATATAATCAACATTTCCCTCATCAAGCACCTGCCCTTGATAAATAATATAAGCCCTATCTATTATATCAAAAGCATCTCTTACATTATGATCAGTAATTAAAACTCCAATATTCTTGCTTTTCAAAATCCTTATTATATCTTTTATATCTCCAATAGCAATAGGATCAATACCTGCAAAAGGCTCATCAAGCAATAAAAAATATGGACTCACTGCTAAAGCCCTAGCTATTTCAGTCCGTCTTCTCTCTCCACCAGAGAGAGTATAAGCCTTTTGATGTTGTATTCTCTTGATTTCAAAGTCTTTAAGCAGATTTACAAGTTCCATTTTACGCTCAGCTTGAGATAAATCTTCTCGTCTCTCAAGAGCAATTAAAATATTATCTTCAACTGTAAGCTCCCTAAAAATAGATGGTTCTTGTGGCAGGTACACAATTCCTAGCCTTGCCCGCTCATACATGTTAAGACCAGAAATATCATGACTATTTATCAAAACACGTCCACTATTAGCTTTAATAAAACCTACAATAGTATAAAATGTTGTAGTTTTCCCAGCACCATTTGGACCAAGCAAACCTACAACTTCACCTCGATGAACATCAATGGTCACACCATTAACTGCTAATTTTTTGCCATATCTCTTAACAACATTATCTGCCTTAAGAACAATATTAGTAACAGTATCAAGGCTAAGCTTTTCTTTGATCGACTTTACGTTATTTTTTTTGTTGAGGAACATCTCCCTCCATTTGAGTAAATTTACCTTCAACATCACCCTCAAGATTATATTTTTTGGTTTCTGTATTAAAAATTATCCTTGAAGCAGAATAATAATTATCATCTTGATAAATCACTGGAATACCTTCAAGAACAATCTCTTTGTCTTCCTTGTTATAAATTCCGTTTTCAGCTCGTGCAAAAATATCACCTTTATATATCTTAACAGAATACTGCATAATATAAACACTTGTCTTACGACTACCTTCTATTCTTTCAGCTTTAACAATAAGTTCATTTTCCAAATCTTCAAGCTCAACACCTTTTTGAAGATAAAAATTATCTAATTTTCTATTAACAAATAAAAATTGTGACTTAACATTCATTTTATTTACATAATCTTCATAATAAACATTGCCACGGGCCTCAATATAAGCACTCCCTTCACCATAAATTTCAATCTCATCAGCTCTAAGCTTAAAATCAGAAGAAATCACCTCAGGATTTCCTTTTAAAATAACTCTCCTATAAACAGAAGAAAAAACACCATGTGAAAAATCCGCTCTAAAAGTAAATTCATTCTTTTTTTGTGCATCCCCTTCGGTTTTCATTTTAGAAGACTTATTGAAGTTCTTTTCATCTTGTGCATAACTACTTAAAAAAGAAATACAAACCAAACAGATAACTAAACTTCTCATCTTACAAGTCCCTCAATACCAGAATAAAAATAAAAATTATTATTCTTCAAAAAATATGAAAAACCCTTTCCAGTCATATTACTCTCATTAAACCTAATAAACACTAACTCATTTGGAGGGGATAATAGTTTTTTTTCATTATCTTTCCATAAAAGCCTATTGGTATTAATAAGATAATAGTTATTCACATCTTCTATTTTTAACTCCACAGAATCCTTCATATCTAAATCTTTAGTAACATGCGAGCCTTCTAAACTATTAAATCTACCTGAAATCCTATTTTCCAAAGCATGATACAAAAATCTTCCATTATCAATTTTATAAATCTTGTAATAATTAAAATAATTAAAGCTTAAAGCTTCCAATATAGTTTGCTTCTTTCCACCTACAACATTATGATAACTAATCCCCAATATTTGTATTGAAGGGGTTTCTTTTGCAGCTCCTGTCCTACCAGAATGCTCATCGTAATCAAAAGTACAATTTAAGAAAAGCAAAATCGACAAAAAATAAAACAAAGCAAATCTCATTATAAAATCCTTACACAAGCTTATAAAAAAGATATATTTTAAGCTTTACAATTGAAAAAAAATACCAAAAACTCAATACTACTCTCACTCATCAGATTTAAGTAATTATTATCCACATCAGTTAAATCTAAAAAATCTGCAATATAAACTAATCACAACATATAAAATTCTGCTTTTCTTTAAAACAGTTCATCTTTATGACTACTCAAAAATACTACAACAATTATGCAATACTCCTAAAAATTTTTCACTAAAATTTCTCTTATACTGCCACGTCTAATTGGATTTGAATTAATAAATCTTTTCGCATCAACAAAAGTAACATTATAGTTTTTATATAGTTCAAGACTAGACTCGGTATCAGAATTTGAAAGTAAGAACTTAGCCCCTTTTTTGTCTATTTTGTCACAAAAATGTAATAATTTTTCATGCATTCTAAAATCAAATCCATACTTACTATAACTTGTAAAATTACTTGTTTTGGAATAAGGAATATAAGGTGGATCAAGATAAACAAAATCATCTTTTTTTATAAAATCAAGTAAACAAAAAAAATCTAGATTTAAAATCTTAACCTCCCGTAAAAGCTTAGAAGCCAATTGTAAATTTTTAATTTCATAAAGACTAATTTTTTTATGTTTACCAAAAGGAGTATTAAATCTCCCATTACCATTTTCCCTATAAAGACCATTATAGCAAGTTTTATTCAAATAAAGAAAAATACATGCCTTTTCTAAATTAGTCAAATTTTCATTATTAAAACTATTTCTAATACAAACATAATACTCCTTAGTTAAAGGAGCATTATTATATTTCTCAATTTCTAATAGAAAATTATCTAAATTATAGGCAATTTCCCTATAAAAATTAATTAAATTAGAATTTATATCATTAATAATTGAATTTTTTAAATTCAAAGCAAAAAATAATGCCCCTCCACCTATAAAAGGTTCGATATAATTATTAAAAGCAAGAGGAATATTATCTAAAATAGAGCTCAACAAATTTTTCTTACCACCAGCCCATTTTAAGATAGGCCGTATTGCAATGTTCATATCAACATTAAACATAATAATGTTCAAATTCATCGTCCCTTTTATAAGTTAAAATTTCATTTTCTTTAAACCAAAGGGATACTTCACGAAGAGCATCATCAACATTAGCAGAAGCATGAATTACATTATAAACTGAAAATTCCTTCTCATTCGCATAGTTAAAACTATGATAAGCAAAATCACCTCTAATTGTTCCAGGAGAAGCCATCTTTGGTTCTGTAGAACCACAAAATTTTCTAACAACTTCAACAGCTTCAACACCTTCAACAACAAACACAAAAACTGGAGAACTTATTATAAAATTAATCAAAGATTGCCAAACAAACTCACCATGCCTTACAGCAATATCATCATATAAATAATGTGCCTCAGCCATTTCTCTATCAACTAAAATCATCTTAGCAGCCACAATTTTCAGTCCCGTTCTTTCAAATCTAGAAATCACATTGCCAATTAACCCCCTCCTAACGCCATCAGGTTTAATAATACATAAAGTTCTTTGTATTAAAGTAGACATAAAAACCTCCCAATGTTTTCATTACAATTCAAGTTAATTATAAGACATAACTTATTAAGTTTATAAACATAAATTTCAAAAAATAAATAAAAAATATCGAAAAAAATAATCTATTTTTAAAAAGTTTAATTTTTAAAAATTAATACATCAATATAAAAACATGTCAAAGTATCTTACTGTGTTATTAAGCTTAAAAAAAGATATACCTATAAATAAATTTAATATCTGAAACTACAAATTAGAAAATTAAAACTAATACTTCAATAATAGAAAAAAAATCAATTGAAACACTTTTTAAAAGTTATAAAAATAAATACCTAAGCTTACATCTTAAGTCTTAAACGCAAAGCCCTCAGAGTAGTAATTTTATCTGCATTACTAATACTACCTCCAGCAGGAAGACCAGATGCTATTCTTGTAACATTAATACCTAAATTCTTTAAAATGCCACTAATATAATTTGCCGTTACATCCCCTTCGATACTGAATTCTGTAGCAATAATCACTTCCTGAGCCCCAAGGTCCCTAACATAATTTTCTAATTTATCAAGATTTAGCCTATTTGGACCAATATCTCTTAAAGGATCAAGATGACCATGAAGCACAAAATACAATCCATCATATTCTCTAGTAGACTCAATAACCTCTAAGTCTTGCGGCATCTCCACAACACAAATCATATCTTTACATCTACTTAAATCCATACAAATATTACAAAATTCTCCCTCAGCAAAATTATAACAATTTTTACATTTTCTTATACTAGAATGAAACCTTATTAAAATTTGTCCCAAAGCTCTTGAATACTCCTCACCATTGTACAAAATATCATAAACCATTCGTACTGCTGTCTTTCTACCTATACCTGGTAACTTAGAAAGTAAAACAACTAAATCTTGTATAATCAAATCTTAAATCCCAAATGGAATAGAACCCATTGTTTTTGACTTTATCTCTTCCTTAACCTTAGAAATAGCATCATTAAAAGCCGATTTTATCATGTGCTCAAGGGCCTCATTATCTAAATCACTAAAAAATTCTTCCTTAATTGCAACTTTCTTAACAACAAATTCTCCATTCATCTCAATAACGACAACATCGCTTCCTGCTCTTCCACAGACAACAATTTGAGATATTTCTTTTTTAAAATTATCAATATTATCTTTAAACCCTGACATATTCTTTAAAAAATCTAATGGATTTACTGCCATATCCTATTACTTTACCTCACTTGCTCCAAAAATGTTTTTAATTTTTAGTACCTTACTATCAAACTCATCATCATCATCCTTAAACTGTTTTTGAAATACAACATTTAATCTGGGAAATTCTTTACAAAATTCAGCTCTTATCTCATTCTGATAGGCCTGTAGCTGATTATACTCAAATCCACTAAAAATTTTATAATAAAGCACATCATTGTCAATCAAAACCTCTCCTGAATATACTAAAGTTTGAACATACTTAGATACTAAATAAACAAAACTTTCTTTAATTTTATCATTATCATCTACCTTATCAAAATTATCTTTTGTTTCTATAAAAATTTCATCAATATCATTGCCATTAAGGTCAAGATGAGTAGAGACTTTAACTTCGGTCTTTAATGCAGTTTCAGTTTTATCAAGACCCAATTCTACTGGATCTACTGAAGAGATATTTCCTAATTTTGGTTCTACATCCGTATCGAAATCAGTATCATTTAAATTCAAACCAACCTCATCAAGCACCTTAGCTTCAATATCTTGAATTTGCTTAATTAAAACATGACTGGGCACGTAATCTTTAAGTCTAAGTATCTTAATAAAATTAATCTCAAGTTCATATTTAGGATTCACTGAAAACTGCAAATCCCTATAAGTTTCAAGTAGTACACTAATACTTCTCTCAACATGCTTCAAGTCAAAACTTAATAATTTTTCTTTTAAACTCTCAGGTTTAATACCAATAAACATAAGATTTTTAATACCTAATTTTAGAAATAATATCTCTCTAAAAAACTCAATCGTATCAAGAAGAAATTGCTCACATGAAATCCCGGTTAAAAAAACAGCATCTAAAATACAAAGCAATTCTTTTAAATCATCATTAAGAATGCTTAGTGACAATTTTTCTAAAAACTCACTACTAGTAAACCCCATCTTGGATCTAATCTGTTCAAATTGTATATTGGAATTACTTAATGACACAATCTGATCAAATAGAGTATAAGCATCCCTTACACTTCCTCCACTCTTATAAGCAATCCACCTTAAAGCCTCATCTTCATATTTAATGTTATCTTCAAGACAAACATGCTTTAACATTTCATAAACCTTATCCAAAGGCAAAAGTCTAAAATTAAAATGTTGACACCTACTCTTTATTGTATCTGGAAGCTTGTGTACCTCTGTAGTAGCAAAAATAAAAACAATATAACTGGGAGGCTCTTCAATTGTTTTTAAAAGAGCATTGAAAGCAGAATTTGAAAGCATATGCACTTCATCAATAATATAAACCCTATATCTAGAGCTGGCAGGGGGAAACATTATCTCTTCTTTAATTTGTTTAACATCTTGAACAGAAGTATTTGAAGCACCATCAATCTCAATAATATCAAGCTTATTATCATTATCAATAGATTTACAACTGAAACACATATCACAAGGTATAATTGTTGGCCCTATTTTACAGTTCAAACATCGTGCAAAAGCCCTTGCAGAAGAAGTCTTACCAACTCCTCGTGGTCCTGAAAATATATAAGCATTTGCTATCTTATTATTTTCTATTGAATGTTTTAAGGTTTCAACAACAAAATCTTGCCCCTCAAGAGAATTTAAATCTCTGGGACGCCTCTTAATGGCAGTACCTCTAGCAGATATCATCCCATCTCCCCATATACTAACAAAAATCTTACTTAAACCTTAAATTACACAAAATCAAAAGCATTCAAACAATAAAAATTATTATTTGACAATGTATATATCAATACTTATGATCAAGTATTAATTTTATAAAAGCATATTTGCCTATTTAACTAAAATAAATTTATCCTAAGATTTGCGCACTCATTGAGTAATTACTTACCGCTGCTACCTTCCAGTCCTGACGGGATTAGGCAACACTCAATAGTGCGGATCCTAGGAATCGGAGAAAATGGGATTCGAACCCATGATACATTTTCATGTATACACGCTTTCCAAGCGTGCGCCTTAAGCCGCTCGGCCATCTCTCCAAAACCAACAACTTTCCGTGCCCAAGAGGATTTGAACCTCTGACCTTCAGAACCGCAATCTAATGCTCTATCCAGCTGAGCTATGGGCACAAACAAACATTCAATTTCAATTGTAATAAAAATTATTATTTATTACAATAAAATCAAATTTATAACAAATAATCAAAAATATTATTCAAAATTAAAGCATTAATTCATCTCTAAAAAGGAGCAATAAATGACAATTAAACTTCCAACCATAATAGCAACATTTTTACTAATAATATCATGCACAAAACATGCACAAAAAATAGAAAATGCTGAAATTAATATTGAAAAAAAAATTATCAAAGAAACCATAACTGATGAAGATAATAATATTTTTCACATAGACGCCCAAATTCCCATTACAGAAGGTCTAGAACTTAGCTTTGAAAAGTTTATAAAAGAATGGAAAACTCATAAAACCGAATCTCTTAAAACAAAAAAATCAAAAAACCATAACTATGAATCTTTTTATTATTCTGACTTTGAAATATTTAAAAACCCAGACCTTAAAATCACATCAATTCTATACAGTCAATACACAATAGACAAGTATGATGCAAATGGAATTACAACATATCATCCAATTAATCTAAGAGGAAAAGAAAAAATAAAACTCTCAGATATAATTTCAAAAGATCAATTAGACTCTTTGATGCAAGTACTAAGAACACAGGTAGAGACAGATTTTAAAAAATTTAGTATTCATTCCGATAATAAATCTAAATTTGAAGAAGAATTTGAAAAAGCTTTCAAACAATATAAATATTACTTTAAAAACAATAACGTAGTAATCTTTTATGACGTACTCACAATACGACCACGAGTAGATGGAAAAATTGAATTTATATTTCCAATCGATAATAATACCGAAAACTGATTGTCAAATTTGCTCATAATAAAATAAGCAACGGAGAGGGTGAGATTCGAACTCACGGTAGGCTAAACCTACGACGGTTTTCAAGACCGTAGCATTAAACCACTCTGCCACCTCTCCCAAGCTATTACCATACTAATAAACTAAAGAAATCTTTGTCAAGTTAACCCTTAACAAAAACTCTTACGGAGAGAATGGGATTCGAACCCATGGTCCCCTTTTTAAAAGGACAACTTCTTAGCAGGAAGCCCCATTCGGCCACTCTGGCATCTCTCCTTGTAGCCATACTAATAAATAGTATATTAGAGTCATTACATTGTCAACAAAAAAACAACTTTCAATCTTAATAATTGATCTTAAAATCCCTATAAGCTTCTATTAAATCCCTAATATCTTTAATTGCAACATCCAATTTAAATTGCATAAGTTCATCTGAAAAAATATTCTTAGTAATTTCTACCTCATTGTTATTAGCTCTAAGTTCAATATGCTCATCTTTAATTTTCCAAATATATGGACAAAGTCTAGTATCATAATCAAAAACAAAAACAGGATCTTTTAAATTCAAAGAATTGTCAATAAAGAACAAATATTCCAACGTCCACCTGCCCTTCAAAACCATTGCAAATTCATCCAGGAGTTCTTCAATCAAAATATCTTCTCTAGATTCAAGTAGATTTAAAAATTTAGAATAAGTATCTGGCTTAATTTCACAAAGCTTTTTTATATAAAAATAAGCATCTTCAAGTTCACGATTTCTTAAAAAAAACAAAAACGCATAAAAACAAACTGAATCCATATTAGGATAATCTAACAACATTCTATCAATAGATCTTTTAGGAGAAAAATTCAAAAGCTCTATTGTAGCAATATGCATATTATATATTGTATAGATATTAGGAAAACTTAAAATAGCTTTTACATAAGATTTAGTGGCTTGCGTCATATTACCTATTTTATGCAAAATAGTTGCTCTATTATGCCAAATATATTTAGAATAATTTGAATCTGTTAAAAACTTCTCAGAAAGTTTAATCGCACTACTGATCTCTCCAATAGAATAAAGGTAATACATCAAATAATTAACAACAAGAGAAAGATTAGCCTCTTTAAAACTCTCATCTATCTCAAATGGTTTAGCACTATTAAATATACAATTATTTTTTAAAAACCAAGCATTCAATTTAACAAGAGCATTATTCTTATCCACATCAACAGCTTTAATAAGCATTTGGGTAGCTTCATCTTTTCTGCCCAGTATCTCAAGCAAAATAGCAGCATTATTAATAGCCTGAATCAAGCTAGGATGTTGCTGGCTAGATTTTAAAAAATAATTCAAAGACTTTTCATAATCTTTTAATCCAAAATAAAAAACACCAAGATTATAATTTTGGAAATAACTCAATTCACCTTTCTGATCTTCAAACTTACCATAATGTAAAAGTTTAATTAAAAAACGATACTCACTTAAAACAGGATAAGTATCTAATACATATAGGAGTGCCTTATAATCCTTAAGTCTAAAATAAATAAGAGATTTAAGAGCTAGAGAATCAAAACTATCATCAAAAACATCCAGATTTAAAAGCGCGTTCTTAAGATCGCCATTCTTATAAAGCTCTAAGGCTTTTTCAAAATCAATACTATTCATACTGCTTAAAAAACTCCATAGGTCTCACGGAAATTTCCTTCGAAAAAGACGCCTCATTGACACTCTTGTCTAAATTATAAGAAGCAACACTAATATAATAAAGCCTTCCATTCTCAAGACCTGTAATTCTAAAAGAAGTCTGATTACCAACATCAATAGGAGATGTCAAAATATTTACAGCTTTATCATGATAATTACCAGGACTAACGCCAATATAAATATAATAGCCACCAACATTACTACTAATAACGGGGAACCATTCAATCAATATCTCACCGGCTCCTGGGACAGCTTTTGTTATTAGAGGAGGAAAAGGTGGGGCCTCAGGTATATAAGTAAGAATCATGCTATAAAGAGATGGACTGTCTACAGGATCACCGCTTGGATAAAGTTCGACCTTAATTTGAATATATTTTGATACATCAAATTTAGGAAATCCATTTTTAGGATCAAAATGAATCCAATCTCCTGTTAAATTCTTTTTTATTTTTCCATTCTTATCTGTTCCATAAAACATCTTATTATCCAATCTATAATAATAAAAAATATCTGTATCTTTTGGCTTCACAGTATCAAATTCTACAGATAAAATTTGAGAATAATCTTTAGATAGCTTGATTGGTTCTGTAATAATATATCCTTTATCTCTTGAAAAGAAAGCATTATGTACTTCTTCAAAACTTTTATGAATTTCAAAATTCTCAATAGCCCCTGTAAAATACTGTCCCAATGTAAAATCAATAAAATTACCAATATTTAACAAATAACCAAAACCTTCTCTCTTATCAGCAGTAACATACTCTATGGCCTGAGGTTTAGAATCTATTAAATATTCCAGTAACCCATCTTTTTGCCTATACCTTACAGTATGTAAATGCCACTCTTTTGGAATAAAATCATCATCACTCTTAAGCTTAATCTTAATAGGTTCTCCATTATCATTTAAAAACACATTATTAAAATTCCAAACAAAAGTTCCGCCTTCACTCTCTAACCGAATGGCTTGATCTAGCCAAACACCTTTAATATTCTTATACCCGTTCCAACTTATAATAACTTCTCCAGTAACAGAAGTAGAACGGTATGCCCAAAACTGGATAGTAAAATCAGAAATTACATTACCTGAACAGAAAAAAGCCTTTTTTGTTAATGGTTTAAGCTTAATGGTATTTCGACTTGAATAAAAAATTAAAGAATTGCCTGCAATATTATGAAAAGAATTTGAAATTTTTGCATTATTTGAGTCAACAGAATAGTTTAAAGCAGCATCCTTAACAATACTGTCTTTTTCTATTTCTAATCTAAAATCAACATTATTAAAATCTAAAACTCCCTTATGCCTATCCAAATAAATTCCAAGGATACCTCTATCACCTCTCGTAAAGCTAATGTTATGAGCTTCCTGAATAAATTTAAATCCATCTTTAGCATCAAGAATCAACTTAAGTTCCTGAGAAAAAACACTAGAAAGACACAAACAAAATAGCACAAATATAAAAATTAATCTCATTATAGACCTTTATCTTTTTCAACGTAAAAAATCAAAAATATACAATAACCCAAATATGATATAATATTATATCACAAAAATAAAAATGATTACTTAGAAACAATAATAGATACAACATGAGAGACCATTTAAATTGTCTACACAAAAAAGTACAAGAATTTCCAACAACAAGTGGCTGTTATAAAATGTACTCACAAGACAACAAGATACTATACATTGGAAAAGCAAAAAATTTAAGAGCAAGATTAAAAAACTACTTTCTAGAAAAAATCAGTCTTAAAACAAAAATACTAATGAGAAACGTAGTAAATATAGAAGTAATTACCACAAACAGTGAATATGAAGCTCTACTCTTAGAGTGCAACTTAATCAAGGAGCACAAACCAGACTATAATATCAAATTAAAAGACGATAAAGGGTATCCTATGATCAGAATAACTTGTGAAAAATACCCAAAAGTCTTTAAAACTAGGAAAATAATAAATGACGGAAGTGAATACTTCGGTCCATACGTTAATGCAAAACACTTAGACTTAGTACTAAACCTTATCAACAAAACATTTAAAACTAGAAAATGCAAAAAAAAATCAAAAAACCCATGTCTTTATTTTCACATGGGTCAATGTCTTGGAGTATGTTACAGAAATGATCTTGAAGAAGAATACAAAGAAGAAGTAAACAAAATAAGACATATCTTAAATGGAAACATATCTAAACTGTTAGATGAAATTGAAATAAAAATGAAAGAGGTAATTAAAAGGGAAGATTTTGAATCAGCAATAAAGTTAAAAGAAACTAAAAGATCATTAATTGAGATAAGTCAAACACAGATAATTACAAAAATAAATAAACTTAGCACAGACTATATATACATTCATAAAACCGACAATTTAAATGTAATAGTAATATTTAAATACAAAGACGGCAAACTAGTAGAAAAAGACATAAATTTTGATGAAAGTATATATGAAGAGGATGAGCTAATAGCAGAATTTATAACACAGTACTATACATCTTTAAATATGATAGTACCTGATAAAATATGTATCTTTAAAAAGATTGAAACTGAAGATATTACAAAACTAATAAATGAACTTAAAAGTACAAATACTGAAATAGTTTATGAAGACACCAAAGACACTATAAAGATAATGGAAATGGCAATTTCCAACGCAGAAATCGCATTAAGATCATATAATAATGAAAAAAATAGAGCACTAGAAAATTTAAAGATCATTCTTGAAATGACAAAACTACCAAAAACAATTGAAGGATTTGATATTGCTCATCTTAATGGATATAAAACAGTAGCATCACTTGTCACCTTTAAAATGGGCAAATCCTTTAAAGATGGATACAGAGTTTATAAAATCAATTCACTAAATGATGGTGAAATTGATGACTTTAAAGCAATAAAAGAAATTATATCAAGGAGATACACAAAACTAATTAACGAACAATTAGAATTACCCAATTTAATATTAATCGATGGAGGAAAAGGTCAATTAAATGCTGCTTACTCCATTTTAAAAGGATTAAAAATTGAAGACAAAGTCACTATTTGTGCTCTAGCAAAACAAGAAGAAACAATATTTTTACCAAACAAAACACAAGGCATTAAACTCCCAAAAGGAAATCCCGCTCTTAAAATATTACAAAATGTTCGAGATGAAGCTCACAGAAAAGCAAATAACTTTAATAGAAAATTACGCAGAAATATAAAATTGAATTACAGTAAAATAGAAGGAATTGGAGAACAAAAAGCCAAAAATATTTTAAAAATGCTTGGAACATACAAAGATATATTTCTCTTAAACGAAGATGAAATAGCTCAAAAAATGAAAATCAACATCAAAATGGCTAAAAAAATAAAAAAATTCTCAGAAGATCAAAATTTGAAAAATACTCATTCCATAGAATCTTAATTTAACATTGCATATTATTAAAAAATAACGGTTAAAGATTAACATATACTAAAAAAGTCTTAAAAACTCTCACACATTGTCTTACAAAGACAATAACAACAATTACAAAATATTAGTAAATTTCAATTTAGAAGAAAAATTATCAAGTATGGTATCATCATGACTTAATAAAACTAATATCATAAAATATGATAAATTCAAATGCATATTTTTACCATAGATTCTTGCATATAAATCAAACTTATGTAAAAGTTTCAAAATAAATTTGATATCAAAAATCGAGTAATTTTTAAGTCCTATCTTATAAACTTTCTCTAATGAGATAAATATTTTATGTTTTTTAAAGACAGATGGAATGTCATGCAAACTCTCACAATCTATTTTGACCTTTAAAAATTTTTTAAACTGCCAACTAAGACTCATCACAATATTAACCAAATCTTCTCCTTGCTCCAGGATGGATTTAATCTTAACTAAAGCATACTCCATATCCTTTTTCAAAATTGATTCAAACAAGGAAAAAGAATTTTCAGGACGCATAAAACTAAGCCAAGAATTTACATCATGTTCATCAATGGTTTTATTTTTAATCATAAGAGCAAAGGAATTTATATAAAACTGCAAAATCTTAGTATCTGCATCTAACATAAAAAGCATTAAATGTATGGCTTTATCTGTAATTTTAATTCCAAGTTTAAAAAAACTTTTCTTTATAAATAAAAATTTATCAGTATCAGATAGCTCATAAAAAGTTTTCTTAACTAGATTCAAAGAATCTTTAGGATCAAAACTGATCGAATTTTCATTAGAAACAAAAATAATAATCTTATTTAAAGATTTTAAGATTGTACTATAAATCAACTCTAAATCCTTTTTATTTTTTAAATTTTCAGACTCATAAATAATAAAGACTTCCTCTTTAGAAAAAAAAGAATTGGTTAAAAGCCGTTCAGAAAGCTCTATTGATGATAATTCTGACATAAAAAGCTTAGTAATACATATATCATCAGCATTTAACTTACTAAAAATATCATTTAAATAAGCTTCCTTTAATCCCTGTTCTTTGCCTAAAAGTAAATAAATTTCTTTCATTTAAATAATATTATAATCCAAGTAATAAATATGTTATACTTCAATTATTAGGATAAAATATGAAAATTGCAATATTCACAGATACATATCTTCCAGATAAAAATGGAGTAGCAACATCTATAAAACAAATTAAAGAAGGTTTTGAAAGAAAAGGTCACAGTGTTTATATTTTCTGTCCACAATCTCAAAAAACAGATTTACAAGAAGACAATATTTACAGATGCTTCTCAATTAAATTAAATCATACAGTAGATGCCAAAATAGCATTCCCAAACAAAACAAGAATAAAAAAGATAATACAAGAATATCAACCTGAAATCATTCATACACATTCAGAATTCACTATGGGAAAAATTGGGAAAAAATTAGCACTACAACACAATATTCCAATAGTTCACACAAACCATACAATGTGGAATTATTATCTACATTACTTAGGAATTTTTAAATATTTAACTAATCCAGACAAAATGATGAGAAAATTTTATGACCAAATACATCATTTCATTTATCCATCAATTAAGTCACATGAAAAATATTTTCATCTTGCAACAAATGCTGACTATAAAATAATTCCAAATGGAGTAGACAGAAAAATTTTCATAAAAAACCTAAGCCAAGAAAAAAAACAAGAGATTTTAACCAAACATGGAATAAGTAAAAACGATAAAATCATAATCTTTGTTGGAAGAATAAATGAAGAAAAAAATATATGCTTATTAATAAAACATTTAAAAAAACTTCTAATTGAGAACAAAAATTGCAAGCTCATTCTCATAGGAAAGGGAAAAGAAGAAACGAAGGTAAGACGATTTAGAAAGCAATATAAACTTGAAAAACAAATAATACTCATTGGAACAATCCCATGGGAAGAAATGTATTACTATTATAAAATATCTGATGTATTTGCAAGTCTATCAAGAAGCGAAGTATATCCAATGACAACAATTGAGGCATTAACGGCTGGCATACCTGCGGTACTTATTAATGACATAATATACAAAGATGTAATTCAGCAAGGAAAAAATGGATTCTTAATAGATGATTATGAGGATTTGTACAAATACATAAAAGAAATAATAGAAAATGAAGAAAAATTACAAACTTTAAAAAAAAATACAGAAGAGACATCTATGATGTTTTCAAGCTCATTTTTTGTAGAAAAAATTGAACAGTATTATTTTGAAATCATTAAAAATAAAAAATATTAACGTAATTTGCTAAAATCCACGTTATGAATGGGGAATTTTATTCCCATATCATCTAAAACATTTTTAATATTTTCTGCTATGAAATATTGAAAATCCCAAAAAAACTCGGTTTTTACAAAAGATCTCACTTGCATGACTATGTAATAAGGGGTATATTCCTTTACAACAACACTAGGCTTCTTAATACTATATTGTTCCTTATTAAAGGAAAATACCAAATTTTCTATTCTACTTTTAAGAGAACCAATATCTGTGTCATAAGGTACCTGAAAATCGAATGCAATCCTCCTTTCAGGATTTGTAGAAAAATTAGTAACCGATGTATCTGTAAACTTACTATTTGGAATCTTAATAATTTTACCATCTACAGTTTTAAGTGTAGTAAAAAATATATGGATATCATTTACTTCACCCTCAACATCATCACAGCTAATGTAATCACCAATTTTAAAAAAACTGGAATTTAAAACAACAAAACCGCTAACAAAGTCAGATAAAATCCCTTGAGCAGCAAGACCAACCGCAAGACCTAGAGATCCAAATATAGCAAAAATAGAAGTTGTAGAAACACCAAGATAAGGTAAAATCATCAAAATTAATACCATATCCATCATCACTTTAAAAAATGACTTAAAAAAATTAAGAATAGTAGAATCTAATTTTGTCTCTAACTTAGATTTTTCAAAAGCACTAAAGAAAAGCCTCCCTACCCTTTTGACAAAAAACCTTGAAACACACCATACTACCAGAGCTACAAGAACCTTTAATCCATAAACTATTACCATTTCAAAAATTTCATTGACATAATCCTGAAAAACAAATATTTCTCTAAAGACACTTAACGTTTTTGACTGTTTATCCATAAGCTACTATGGTTATAGTACAAAAAAATAAAAGAAAAATACAATCTTTAAAAGACCTATCACTAAAACAAAAAATTAATATACAAAAGCACTTATACTAATAAATATTACATAGTTACTGTGATACAATGTAATTTAATCCACATACTCTTTAAAATTAGGATAAAAGATGCATGGATAAAACAAAAGAAACAGCATATGAATTACTAACATTATTTTATCTTGTACTAAAAATAACGACAATCACAATTGGTGGGGGATTATTAATAATATCTGAACTTAAAAAAATAATTGTCAATAAAAAAAAGCTAATATCTGATAAAGAGTTTAATGAAATACTTGCAACATCAAACGTAGTTCCAGGGGTAACAGCAATCAATTTTGCATTCTTAATTGGTAAAAAACTTAAAGGATTTAAAGGGGCAATTATGTTAACTATCGCTGGAATCCTACCATCCATATTCGTAATTACAATGATAGCCCTTTATGTAAATTTAAACTCAAATAACATCTACGCTCAAAAATTCCTTGAAGGTGCAAAAATATCATCAACAATAATAATGTCAATAATCATACTTGAATTTTCAAAAAAAATGCTAAAGCAATCAATAAAAAAATGGATAACATGCTTATTAATAACATATACACTATATAAGTTTCATATAGATATATCATATATACTGATAACGGTTTTATGCATATGTTCTCTAACATATACAATACAAAAAATATTCTTTCAAAAAAAGGTATAAATTTGATCCTAATAAATCTATTCATTACATTTTTCAAAATAGGAATTTTAAATTTCGGTGGAGGAAACGGAATTGCAACGATTATCCATAAAGAAATCATTGATAATAAGGGATGGATAACAAAAGAAGAATTCATCAATATCATTACAATATCTAGAATTACTCCAGGTCCTGTTGCTACCAATATAGCAACATATGTTGGCACCAAAGTAGCTGGTATTACTGGTGCAATAATTGCCACAATAGCTCTAATAACGGCTCCCATATTAATTATTACCTTTATAACATTAACACTACATAAGATAAATTTCTTAAATTATTACCTTAAAAGCTTAAGACCTGTAATTATAGCATTATGGATAATGACAATAATTATTCTATTTGAAAGTATATTTTTAAAAATAAACTACAATGGTACAGAATTTTTAAAAAGCTTTGCACTTGCAGGATTAAACTTAATAATTTTATTATTTTACAAAAACATCACTCCTGCAATACTAATCATATCTAGTGGAATATTATATATTTTTATGTAAAGATGCTTAAACAAAACTTAAAATTAACACAAATTAATATAATCAAAATTCTAGATCTTGACAAACAAGAATTAATAAAAATTATATTAGACGAAATTGAAAATAACGAATGCCTTTAAGTAGATTCAAAAATAGTTTTTGAGACACTAAAAACTTATAAATTTAGAAAAATTTTCTACAAAAATGATAACAATAAAGCACAATATGAAATTGCACCGGCTAAAACATCACCAAAACTTTCTCTTAAAGAACATCGCTTACTACAACTACAAATTCAAAGACTCAGTGAAGCTGAGATTAACATAGGAGCAATCATAATAAATAATCTAAACAGCAAAATATTTTATATAATCAACCCTTATGACTTCTTCAAAAAAGAATCTTAGCATCAAGTAAATAAAATGATTAAACTAATTCAACAATTTAATCCAATAGAAATTGGTATATCTAACATCATAAAATCATTAATATTACAAGCAAAATATCATAAATTAGATACAAATACAATTAAAATTTTTGAAAGAGCAGATTTACTTAAAACTATTCAAAATAAGCTAAAAGAAAAGCTTAATATCAGCACTCAAAATTTAAACGATGCTCTTGACACAATTCAACTTAAGCTTAACCCCAATATCACATTCAAGTTTAAAGACAAAAATAATACAAATGACTATATTGAACCAGATACAATTGTTATAAGTAAAGACAATAAACTGAGGATAAAAATTAAAAAAGTCAATATTTTAAAAAAGAAGTTAAAGATTTGAAAAAATATAAACAATCAAAATGGTTAATTGAATCTTTAAAATAAATAGATAAAATACTAACTAAATAAGAATAGCAACATATACACTGCAAAAAGAATTCCTACGAAGAAGCTTTAAGGAGTTAAGATTAATAAAATTAGCTGATATATCTGAAAAAATTAATCTATCAAAATCAATTATATCAAGAACAATAAAAAAATAAATACTTAAAATTTAACTGGGGCACAATCTCAATTAGCAAACTATTTAATTCAGTCAGAAATGCTAAAACAAATGAATTTTCAAAATCAAGCATTAAACTAATAATAAAGAAAACATTGTAACAAAATAAAAATATGGTAGATAATCAAATTTCTGATATACTAAAATCTAAAGGAATCACCATTTCAAAAAGAACTGTCAATAAGTGTAGGAATGAATTAGAATTTAAAGGAGAAATTTATGGAACCTAAAATACAAGCCATTAATTATCATTTAAGTGATCATACAAAAGATTTTATTGTAAAAAAATTAGAAAAAATTGGGACACATATTAAACAAAATTCAGAAAGTCTCAAAATTACAATAAAAAAAGAAAATGATATCTTTGATATAGATGCTCATCTTCACTTTAATTGGGGGAAAATAATACATATTACAGAACATGGCAAAGAATTATATGCTTTAATAGAACGATTAGTAGAAAGACTACAAAATACAGCAAACAAAGAAAAAAATAAAAAAGATACAGTAAAATGAATAAGTAAAATTAAATGCAAGCAATAACAATTGAGATAAATAACAAAGAAGGTCTCCATTCAAGGCCATCAAGCATGATTGCAGAACTTGCAAGCAAATATCCTTATTGTAATGTAAAATTGGTTACAGAAGATGGAAGAGAAGCTGATGCCAAATCTACAGTTGAAATTATGATACTTGGAGTTATATATAAAGAAAAAATAAAAATCATCGCAAATGGAAAAAAAGAAACTGAAATCATTGATATACTATCAGAACTATTAAAATCAAACTTTAAAAAAGAGATTCAAAAATGAACAAGAAAATTTTATACAAAATATTATTTATCATAAATCCTATTCTTTCATTTGGAATGGCAGACTATATGAAAGACACAAGCCATAATATTGACGCCAAAATTTCTTCTTTCATAATGAGTTTAGCAATCATTGTAATATCAGCCAGTCTACTTGGAAATTTAGTAAGCAAATTCGGAATCCCAAAAGTAATAGGACAAATAACAGCAGGCATACTTTTAAGTCCAACATTTCTTGGTAAGATTAAAATGCCTTTATTATTTCCACTAGGAATCATTAGTGTTAGCGATCATTACTTAATCAATGAAGAAATATTTGCAATATCAACAATAGCCTCAATTATCCTACTCTTTATGGCAGGTCTTGAAACAGATTTAAAATTATTCCTTAAATTCTTACCACGTGGAGGACTAATAGGAATAACGGAAGTTATTGGTACTTTTACAAGTTTTGTACTAATATCTACCATTTTGTTTGATGTACAATTAATAAGTCCTACAGCTCTTTTTATAGGGATTATTGCAACACCTTCTTCGGCAGGAATTGCTGCAAGCATACTCTCAGCTAAGAAAAAAATGAGTACATCAGAAGGCGTTACAATAATATCAACTTCAATAATTGATGATGTCCTCTCAATGATTATGCTCACAAGTGTAATAACGATATCAAGATCACTCTCGGATCTTGATATCGCAATCTCAATTACAGCCACAATTAAGAACATACTAATTTGGTTTTGTTTAACATTCATATTGATATTGTTATCAGAACCAATTTCAAAATTACTAAAAAGCTTCAATAGTGTTACTCTAGCAACCGTTATAACTATTACTTTTACTTTTATTGTTGCAAGCTTTTTTCAAAATTTAGGAATGTCATTTGTAATTGGAGCTTACATATTTGGACTTGCCATGTCAAAAACGGATATTGTATGTGTAATCCAAGATAAATTAACAATATTTGAAAGGTTTTTTATTCCAATATTCTTTACATCAATAGGGCTTATGGCCGACATTAATGTAATATTATCAAAAGAAGTCTTAATCCTTGGAACTCTGCTCAGCCTCATAGCCATAGCAACAAAACTCATATATTGTTTCATTCCATCATGTTTTTTAGGATTTAACAAGCTAGGTGCACTAAGAATAGCTTTTGGAATGGTTCCAAGAGGTGAGATATCATTAATTATTGCAAACTTAGCACTCTCTTCTGAATTTATAAGTCAAAAAATATTTGGAATAACAATAATCATAGTTTTCTTGCCAACAATCATTGTAACACCCATAATAAATATTCTATTCCAAATAAATAAAAATGGATTAAAGAAAGAAATTAAAACAGAGCAAAATACTCAAATCACAGTATCATTCAAATATGACAACCTAACAAAAATACTTGTATGGGAATTAAAAAATGAATTAAGGAAAGAGGGATTTTTTACCCAACAAATAAAAAATGACTTCTCACAATACATAAACGCAAGATACAATGACATTTCACTATCCATAAAAAGAGAGGGAAGCAAGATTACATTTGAATGTCCAAATAAACACTTAATCATCATACAAGATTTATTTAGAGAAACTATTCTAAACTTAGAGAGAATAACTGAAGAAGTTAAAACTGTTTCTGTAAAGGCACAAAAATTAAACTACTCAATCAATTATAATAAAATACGCAGTAACATCGCTCTAAATAAAAGAATTAAAAAAGAAAACATTATTTTAGAATTAAAAGCAACAAATAAAACCGAAGTATTAAGAGAATTATTAGGTGTAATAAAAATTGAAATTGACAAAGAAATAATATTACAAGACTTAATGGAAAGAGAAAAGCTAATAACCACAGCCCTTAAAGAAGGATTTGCAATACCTCATTTAAAAACCAATTTAATTACAAAAATGCATATTGCCATTGGTATCAGTCATGATGGAATTGACTTTAATGCCACTGATAAAAATTTAAGTCATATATTTATATTAATACTATATCCAGCAAAAGAATATGTTAATTACCCACGTATTTTAGCATCGATTGTGGGTAAGGTTGATTCTAATAAAAAGGAAATGCTTAAAGCTAAAACCGATAAAGAAATTTATAATATAATAGTAGGATAAATTATGTTCAAGACCATTAAATGCAATCAAATAAACGATAAACTTATAAACCAAAAGATAGAAATCAATGCTTGGGTAAAAAAAATAAGACATCATGGAAAAGTTACCTTTATTAATCTTAGAGATAGATATGATGAAGCACAGGTACTTGTAAATGACGAGAAGCTTTTAAAGATAACATCTCAAATAAAGATGGAATACTGCATTAAAGTCCAAGGAAAGTTAGAACTAAGACCTTCAAATCTCGTAAACAAAGAAATGAAAACAGGGGCATTTGAAATACTTGCAGAGAATATAAATATAATTTCAAGATGTAATGAACTGCCCTTTATGATCGAAAATAACAATAATGCAAATGAAAATGCAAAACTTGAATATAGATATTTAGATTTAAGACGTGAAGAGCAAAAACAAAAAATAATATTAAGAAGCAAAGTAACACATATAATTAGAAATTACTTAATAAAAAAAGACTTCTTAGAATTAGAAACCCCAACATTTGTCAAATCAACCCCAGAAGGCGCAAGAGATTTCCTTGTCCCATCAAGAATACATAAAGGGCACTTTTATGCACTACCACAATCACCACAAATTTATAAGCAACTCACAATGATAGCTGGACTTGACAAATACTTTCAAATAGCTAGATGCTACAGAGATGAAGACTCAAGAGGTGACAGACAACCAGAATTCACACAACTTGACATTGAAATGAGCTTTATAAAGAAGGAAAATATATTTAAATTAATGGAAAATCTTATTTTCACCATTTTTAAAAACACACTAAACATTACTTTACCCAAAAAATTTAAAAGAATGACTTACAAAGATGCAATGAATACATATGGAAGCGACAAACCAGACACTAGGTATGAATTATCAATACAAGACATGAGTAAACATTTTAAGAAATCCTCATTTAATGTTTTTAAAGATATATTACAAAATAAAGGCACAATAAAAGCACTTATAATAAAAAATCAAGCTCATAATTTTTCAAGAAGCAAAATTAATAATTTAGAAGAACATGCCAAGATTTACAAAACAAGTGGTCTTTATTTTGCAAAAATAGAAAATAATGAATTTGTAGGGGGCATTGCCAAATTTTTAAATAAAATAAAACAAACTTTATTTCAAACTTACTCACTTGAAAACAACGACATAATATTTTTTATAGCTGATTCATGGAAAACTGCTTGCAAAGCCATGGGACAAATTAGAATCAAAATTGCAAATGAACTAAACCTTACAAACAAAAACACATTTGAATTTTTATGGATTTATGATTTTCCCCTATTTGAGTACGATGAAGACACAAAAAACTATAAAGCAGCCCATCATATGTTCTCACTCCCCCAACAAAAATATATCCATACTTTAGAAAGCAATCCAAGTAAAGTCTTAGGAGAAGTTTATGATCTTGTATTAAACGGCATGGAACTTGGTTCAGGCTCAATCAGAGTGCACACAAGAGAACTTCAACAAAGAATTTTTAACATAGTGGGATTTAAAGACACAATAGCAGAAGAAAGATTTGGTTTCTTTTTAAAAGCATTAGAATATGGGGCTCCCATTCATGGTGGAATAGCCATTGGAATTGATAGGCTCTTAATGCTAATGACACATTCAAGTTCAATAAAAGATGTAATACTTTTCCCAAAAAATTCATTCGCAGCAAGCCCACTTGACAAATCTCCTTCAAAGATTCCAAACGAACAACTAAGAGAACTAAATTTAACAATTGAAGATTATAAAAATTAAGGATGCCAAAGCATCCTTACACTAAAATTATTCAATCGCAATCTTTTTCTCTTGGGTTTTCTCAATAACTTCCGCCTTCTTAGGAAGCTTAATATGCAAAACACCATTTTTTAGTTCTGATTTAATTTTATCTTGATCAATATTCCCAGATAATCTAAAACTTCTTGCAAAAGAAATATCTCTTCTCTCTACTCTTAAGTACTTATCATGTTTCTCTTCTGATTCATCCTTACTCTCATAACTTATTGTCAAATAATCATTTTTAATTGAGATTGATATATCATCTTTTTTTATCCCCGGTAAGTAAGCTTCAAGAATAAATGACTTGCCCTCATCCTTAATATTAACTGGAATATCATGAAAACCTCTAGGACTCATAAAATCAAAGTCATCATTCAAAAAATCCAGAAAATTTTTCTTATAATTTGTTAATAACATATAAAACCCCTTTTTATCAATTTATATAAAAGCTCATACAAAAAAACATTCTATTTAAATATTAAACAAATATTCAATAATATTAAACAAATATTCAATAAATATTATAAATAAATAAATAAATAAATAAATAAATAAAAAGCATAATGATGATGGGAATAAATTTAACATTTAAATATAATAATAAGTCCATTTATGTATAATAAATACACAAAAATGAAAAAGTCGCCCTCATAGGCGACAAAGTTCAAATTTTTAATTATACCTGTCTCAATTTCTATTAATATTATTAAGACTCTTGCAAGCAAGTTTTACACGTTCCTTAATGCTAATCTCAGATTCTCTAAGCCACACTCTTGGATCATAAAACTTTTTGTTTGGAACATCAGCATTACTACCATCACCAAGTTGCCCTTGTAATCTATTTTCATTATTCTTATAATAATTCAATATACCTTCCCAGGCAGCCCACTGAGTATCTGTATCAATATTCATTTTAACAACACCATAAGAGAGTGCTTCATGAATTTCTTCTATTGTAGAGCCAGAACCTCCATGGAACACATATGAAACAGGCTTTAGATCACTTGAATTAGTCTTTGATATAACATAATTTTGTCCATCTCTTAATACTTTAGGAGTAAGCTGAACATTTCCAGGCTTATAAACTCCATGAACATTTCCAAAAGCCGCTGCAATCTGGAAATTAGGACTAACTTTCATAAGTTCAGAATATCCATAATAAATATCTTCAGGGGTTGAAAACAACTCATGTTGCTCCCTATCTGAATTATCAACGCCGTCTTCCTCGCCACCAGTAATTCCAAGCTCAATTTCCAGAAACATTTCAATTTTGGACATTCTCTCTAAGAACTTTTTTGATATTTCAATATTTTCTTTAATTGGCTCTTCAGACAAATCCAACATATGTGAAGAAAACAAAGGACGTTTATGCTCTTGATAATATTTCTCTCCATACTCCAAAAGCCCCTCAACCCAAGGAATTAATTTTTTTGCGCAGTGATCTGTATGAAGAACAACAGGTACTCCATAATGTTCTGCTAGCAAATGAACATGCATAGCACCAGAAATGGCTCCAAGGATAGAAGTCCCCTGAGGTTTGTCAACCTTGAGTCCCTTACCACAAATAAAAGCAGAACCACTATTTGAAAACTGTATCATAATAGGAGAATTAATTTCTTTTGCTGCTTCCAAAACAGCATTAATTGAATTTGTACCTACACAATTAATTGCAGGAATAGCAAATCCTTCACTCTTACATATTTCATATAAAGTATGTAGCTCCTTACCATAAACCACTCCAGGCTTAATCTTATCTAACACACCCACCTATAATACCTCCTTCCTCATAAAATGAAATATATCTTATATTATATACCTTAAAACCTAAAACTGACCCTAATTTAAAAAAACAAAAATTCAAAAAACAAACAAATACAGAACAATATACTACTTAACTATCTTAGATTTATACCAATTTGCAAATTTTTTTATCCCCTCTTTAATAGAGGTTAAGGACTCATAAGCAAAATCATTTTTAAGTTTTGAAATATTACAACAGCTCTTAACAACATCTGCTTTTTGCATAGGTAAAAAATTTTTACAAGCTTTATTTCCAAGATTTGTTTCAAGCTCATTAATAAACTCCAAAAGCTCAGTAGCATGTCCCGTACCTATATTGTATATCTTATAAGGAGCAAGAGAGCTTGAAGAATTGGGATTTTGTACATCAAAATTACCATCACTCTCAGCCGGTTTTTTAAGTACACTATAAACACCATCTGCAACATCATCTATATACGTAAAGTCTCTAGCCATATTCCCATTATTAAAAACATTAATGGGGGTTTGTTTGATAATCCCATCTGCAAATAAATATAATGCCATATCAGGTCGTCCATAAGGCCCATAAACCGTGAAAAATCTTAATCCTGTTGTTGGGATATTAAAAGATGAACTGTAAGCATGAGCTATAATTTCATTAGACTTTTTGCTAGCTGCATATAAATTTAAAGGATGATCTGTAATGCTATCCTCATCTGAAGGCATCTTTTTATTTATTCCATACACTGCAGATGTTGAGGCATAAACAAAATGCTCAATATGACTTTTATGTATTCTACATGCATCCAACACATTAAAAAACCCAACAATATTAACTGAAATATAACTATCAGGATTTTCAATACTATCTCTAATACCGGCCTGAGCTGCCAAATGACAAACATGCGTAAATTTATAATCAGAAAAAAGAGATAAGACTTTATCTTTATCTAAAATATCAAGATAAATAAAACTTAAATTATTATATTTATTACTTTGAATAACTTTCCCACTATCTATATTCTTACGATCGAACCCTAAAACTTCTAATCTCTCATATTTCAGATTAGGTTCATAATAATCATTTAAAACATCAACACCTAAAACTTCATGCCCATTATCAGCAAGCCTCTTGGCAACATGAAATCCAATAAATCCTGCAATACCCGTTAAAAATACTCTCATACAATAAATCCCTTAAATTAAATAAATAATAAATTTATTATCATAATCCCTATAACTACAAAATATCAACCAATTAAATATCAGTCGCTTAAGTAGAATCTAAACATATGAATATAAATCATCGGCTTACAAATATAGAAAGAAAAAATCTTACTTCCTAACATTAGAGTCTCTTTTTTGATAACTATGAAAATTATTATTATATTTACTACTCCTAACATAAGAAATTCTAACTCGCTTTAAATTTCCATCTCCCTCACTCTCTGTTTTAATATCACTATAACGATTCAAAGTAGTATGAATAATTCTTCTCTCAAAAGGATTCATTGTTGGCAAAAGAATAGAACGTCTACTCCTTTTAACCTTATGCAAAGAATTAATTGCCAAATTAATAAATCTTGATTTAAATCTTTCTCTATAATCCTCAATATCTAATACTATCCTATTAAAAATACCATTGTCTCCAATAAGCCTAGACATGTAAACATTTGCCAAAAGCTGCAAAGCATCTAAATTTCTTCCTTCTCTTCCAATCAAGATATTTGGACTGTCTGTATCAATAGAAATCTTAATATACTCACCTTCTCTAGATTCAATCTTTAAATCAACACAATAACCCATTTTATTTATCATTTCTTTAACAAAATCTAAAACCTTATCACAAATACCTTCATTAATCTGAGCCTCAGACTTTGGTGTGTCCTCTTTCACATGAGGCGATACTTTTATCTTAATCATCTCTTTTTTAAATAAAAATCCAACCTTTTCCTTATCCAAAATCTCTACATCAAACTCACCTTCTCTTAAATCAAGATCTCTCATTGCCTTTTTAATTGCTTCTTGTTCTGTTTTCCCATAAAATTCATAACTCATCTGTTCCTCCTTTCAGATACATTCATCTTTATATAGTATTGTTGCAAAATAGTAAAAATATTGGTTGTAATCCAATAGATTAAAAGTCCTGATGGCATATCATAAAGTATGAAAAAAAACATAATAGGCATACCAAAATATAAAAATTTCTGTTGTGATCCAAGATTTTTAAAACTAACATTAGAACTAATTATTGTAGATAATAACTGAGTAATCATCATAATAAAAGGTAAAATTCTAATATCAGTCCATACAAAAACTTTATAACCAAAATAATATATGCTATCACCAATTGACAAATCATCAATCCAACCTGGAATAAAACTAGCCCCCCTTAGCAAAAAGAAATTATTTACAAGACCATAAAGAGCAAAAAATACAGGTAGTTGTAAAAGAATAGGCAAGCATCCTCCAAGAGGATTAACACCTTCTTCCCTATAAAGTTTACCCATTTCTTCATTTAATCTTTTGGGATCATTCTTAAATTTTACTTGTATCTCTTTCATTTTTGGCTGTAACTTAGAAAGTTCTGCTGTAGCCCTAAAACTCTTAAAAGTCAAAGGAAATATAAGTATTCTTACAACAATTGTTAAAAAAATTATTGAAAGTCCCCAATTAGGAATAACATCATAAAAAATTTGCATTATTAATTGCATAGGAACTTGAATAAAGTATAACAAGCTTTTCTCTACAGACATTCCAAATTCAACATTAGATAAACCAAAACTATTTAGATTATTTTTATTAAAAATATCTAAATATACATTATCTCTAGGACCTGCATAAATATAAAAGGTATCACTAATATTAGTGTCACCTATTTTGTTTAAAACAAAAGTCTTTAAAACTTTATTTTCTTGTTTGAATTCAACATTCATATTTTCTTTTGAAACTAAAACTTCAAAATATTTAGTGCTTGAACCAACCCATTTAGGCTTAATAACACTTAAACCATCCTTACCATATCTAAGCTTAGTATCATAATAAATACTCTGAGATAAATAATTATTATATTGCAGTTTACCTCTCTCACTTAAATTTTCAATATCAGAACTTAATACAAATTTATAAAAATCAATATCAAAATTATCATTAGCATCAACATTATTTAAAAAAATTTCAAGCTTGATTAAATATTCATTTTGGCTTGAAAATGTATATCTCTTTATATACTCATAATATTTGTCATTATATTCAAACTTGGTCTTAAACTCATGTGTATAATCATTTATTTTGTCATATGAAAACAAACTTTTAGTTAAGTTATCAAAGGTAATATAAAAAAGACCTTCCCTGTCCATATTAAACTTAACCATTTCTGTTGGATTCCTCTCTAAATTTAAATGATCTTTAAGCTTTAGAGAAACTAAATTACCTCTAAATGTCGAAAAAGTAGCATAATATATACTAGTCTCAACACCAATTTCTTTAGAATTAGTACTTAAACTTAAAACATCATCTTCATCAATTGAATGATGCTCAACATCAAAATCTCTATCTAAATTAAATCCAATCTCTCTCTCCACTACAGAAGGGGATTTTCTAGAGAAAAAGACATCATC
The DNA here is from genome assembly GCF_023035815.1 of Borrelia parkeri. Taxonomy (NCBI): domain Bacteria; kingdom Pseudomonadati; phylum Spirochaetota; class Spirochaetia; order Spirochaetales; family Borreliaceae; genus Borrelia; species Borrelia parkeri. The sequence goes on along the minus strand of NZ_CP073159.1, from coordinate 463,306 downwards.
AATAAGCATAAAAATACCAATAAAAAATAAAGACAAATAAATAGCTCTTAAAATTCTTTTACTCTGACTCACACTTTCCTCTTCATGACATGCACAATTATATTCTTTAGCATAGTATCAACTTCATGATAATTAACATCTACTCTTTGAGGATAAACTACAAAAATAAAGTCAACATACCTATTTTTAAGTAAAGCTAACTGTTTCCTAAAACATTCCTTAAAAATTCTCCGAACACGATTTCTCTTAACAGCACCTTTAAAAACTTTAGGAAAAGTAACAATCATTCTAGAGCTTAATAAGCTTGTAAACTCATAAAATATGTTAATTCCTTCTATCCTAATAAATCTACCTTTTTTAAAAAGCTCCTGAATTTCTACCTTTGATTTTATGCTAATATTTCTTTTTTTCATCAGAAACAGTTAATTTTGATCTTCCCTTAGCCCTTCTTCTGGCAAGAATAAGTCTTCCGCCCTTAGTTTTCATCCTAGCCCTAAATCCAAATTTCCTGTTTCTCTTAACCCGACTCGGCTGATAAGTCCTCTTCAAAAAAGCCCTCCAATTAAAAACATTCTTTAGTCATAAGATATAAGTTAAACACTACAATATTATATTATACAAATACAATTGTCAACAAAATCATCTTATCAAAACCTTTATATCCAATATTTCAAGACCTGTAGATTCCTTTATTAATTTTATTATTTTTGATCTATTAAGAGAAACACTATATAAAACACTTGAATTCTTAACAGCAACAAATAATATTTTATTATCCTTCAAATTCAATAATTGTACTCTATCTGAAAGATCTTTAAATATAATTTGCCAATTTTTAGACAATATAAAACTGGCATTTAGCTTTTCATTAGCACATATATCCGTATTTAAATATTCTTTAAGTACATCCGCGGCTTTTTTAAAGCTCAAATCTTCCATTTTTAATCCTGTATACTATAAAATTACTGTCTTGTTTAATATCATAACAGTCATCTAAAAATGTAAAGAAGCATTGAGAATCTTTAGGTAGGATATCAAAAAATCTCTTTCTTCTCACACTATCCAATTCCAAAAATACATCATCAAAAAGTAAAATGGGAGATATACCAAATTGCTTATTAAACATAATGACCTGAACAAGTCTATAAATCAAAGCAAGAGCCCTGATTTGTCCTGTCGAAGAATGATGAGTAAATACTCTCTCACCGCTTAATATCTCATATAAATCTCTGTGTGGACCTATTAAAGTACTTTCATTGCAAAGTTCATCTTGTTCTTTTAAAAGCAAAGTTTGCAAAAATTCATCCCTTTTAGAACATTTCACAGAAGGTAAATATTTAATCTCTAAACTATAAGAAACATCAAAAATAAAAGAATAATAGTACTTAAAAAAATCATAAAAATGCTTGATAAAATTTTCCCTCATTTTTGTTATCTCAAAAGCAAAATCAACAAAAGTTTCATTATAAACTTTAAGTAAATCTTTATTGCCTTGTCTTAAAATCAAATTTCTTTGCCGTAAAATCCTTCGATATTTCCTAAGAGAATCTAAATAACTTAAAGAAACAAGACTTATTGCCTGATCAAAAAACCATCTCTTCTTAGCAGGAGTTCCAATGATAAACTCAATATCATAATTTGAAAAAATAATTGATGGAATGTTCAATATCAAATTTTTTCTATCTTTTACAATGCTATTGTTAACCTTTATTTCTTTTTTTCCATTCCTTAAGGACAAACAAATTTCTCCAGCCTTTCCTTCAGTATTATAGAGACACTTTAAATAAAATTCAGTCTTGCCATATGTAATAAGTTCTCTATCAGTACGAACTAAAAAAGAAGATGCAAAAGCAAGACAATAAATAGCATCAAGGATATTAGTTTTACCTGAACCATTCTCTCCGCAAAAATAAATATTATTAAAATCAAAATTAATGACCTGATTCTCTATATTTTTAAAATTAAAGAACTCTACTTTCTTTATCATCTTGCCAATAAAAAAGAATTTTAGTTTAATACCATGGGCATTATCAAATGAATGAAACCAAAATTTGCAGGGTCACTTAATTTCAATATACCCCCTCCATTGAATTTTATCTCTAACTTTGAAGTATCAAATACACCCATTGCTTCAGTAAAATAAGCACTATTAATAGCTACAACTTCCTCGCTCCCTTCATAATCATAATTAGGACTTTGTACAAAAAATTCACTCTTTCTCCCTGTAATTGGATCTTCTGCCATAAGTCTTAGTTGATTACCTGCAAAATTCAGAATAACTTTTTTAGACCTTTTGTCTGTGTAAGAACTTACCCTTGAAAGCCTATCTTTTAAAATGCTAACATCGATTAACGCTTTGTTCTGCTGTTCATTTGGTATGATACTTTCATAATCAGGATAGATTCCATTTATCAGACTGCAAACTATTTTATAATTATTAAATTCAACATAAAATTTTTTATCAGAGACCTTGAGCTTTATAATACCTTCTCCTACCATCATCTGCTTTAGGAGATTAACCATTTTGACAGGAACGATAAAATTGATATCCTCCTCAAATATTAAATCTGTTTTATATACAGACAGTCTATGCGAATTGGTAGAAACAAATGTCAATGCAGAGTTTTTGTCTTTTGTAAAATAAATTCCATTTAAAACGTTCTTGGACTCATCATGTGAGGCTGAAAATGAGACTTTGTTTATAATTTTCTTAAATTCCCTTTGAGTTAACTCAACTGTTAAATTGTAAGTCTCTTCATTTATGTCATAATTGTAAATTTCAATCTCTTCACTAGAAAAAGTTGGCTCATTTAAATGATCATTTATGAAATTGTCATTTTTATTTTCTGATTCACCAATAATGTTTAATTTGCTTTCATCTTCTATAAATTTTATTTTTAGCTCATTGTACAAATTTAGTGCTTTTACTGCATCTGAAAAGTTTGAAGCATTGATTAATACTTTAAAATTTTCTGCTGAAACAATTGGAATTGTGCTTTCAAAAAAGATATTCCTATCTGTTGCCTTTATTTTGAGGTTGGAATTTTTTACTTCTAGTAATATTGCACTCCAAATGTCATTTATATTTCTATTTAAAATTATACTTTTGGCTTTGTCAATCTCGTTCGAAATCTGTTCTGTGTCGCACAGTATAAATTTTTCGTTCAATGTTTTACCTCCTTGTATTATATTATCATTTATTGGCTTTCATTAATGCAAATTTTATTCAGTTTATTGTACGTATTTTTTATTATATTTTATATAGTTGTATTAGTAGGAAGCTGTCTAATTGTCTAATTCTGTTTATCTCTTTATTTTATAAGGAATAATATATGTTTAATTGTTTGTGTTTTTTGATGAATTATTTGTTTAATTTGTTCAAAAATATTTTGAATTTTATATATTTTGCTAGTTTTTGTTGATTTTGTTCATAAGTTCTATGATTAAATTGTTAATTTCTAGATCATTGTTTCTCTCTTTATCTATCTTATTTATCGAATAAAGTACTGTTGAATGGGTTTTTCCTCCAATGATTTTACCTATTTCAATTGTTGAAAGCTCTGTAAAATTCCTCAGAAGATAAGCATAAATGTGTCTTGCTTTTGTGATTTCAGGTTTTTTGCTGTTACCTTCAATGTCTTTATTTGTAAGTTTTAATTCCCTTAAGATAACTTTTTTTATACTTTCAATGTTAATTGTGTTATTTGTATTTGTGTTATCGTTTTCATAAGCTATTATCTCTTTAATTATTTTGTCTACTATGCTAGTGTCGATTTCTATATCTTCAAGGTCTATGTGAGCTTTTAATTTTGTTACAGCAGCTTCAAGATCTCTTATATTTGTTGTAACTTTTTTAGCAACTAAGTTGAGAATGTTTTTTGGAACTTTTATTCCATCTTCTTCTGCTTTTTTTTCTATAATTGCCACTCTTAATTCAAAGTTTGGTTTTGATATATCGACATTAAGTCCCCTTGTAAATCTGCTTTTTAATCTATCTGTAAAATTGATGAGTTCTGAGGGTTGTCTGTCGCATGTAAATACCATTTGTTTATTGTCTTCATAAAGAGCATTGAAAGTGTGAAAAAGCTCTTCTTGTATACCTTCTTTTTTTTGTAAATCATGAATATCATCTATTAATAACATATCTAGGTGTCGGTATTTTTTCTTAAATCTTTTTGTTTCATTTGTTTTTATACTTTCTACAAATTCATTTAAAAAATTTTCAGCAGTTACGTAAAGTATTTTAAATTCTTTATGTAATTCTTCTGTTTTGTTTCCTATACTTTGGAGTAAGTGTGTTTTGCCAAGACCAACTCCACCATAAATTAGACATGGATTATATTTTTTACCAGGATTTTTTGCAATTGATAAGCTTGCATTATATGCAAGCTTATTATTTGGACCTATAATGAAATTTTCAAATGTGTATTTCTTTTTAAGAAAAGGATTTCTATATTTTGTATGAATGTCTTCTTTTATAACGTAGTATTTTGTATTCTCTATTATGTTCTTTGTGTGAGTGTTAAGTATTGTTCTTTTTTCAGATGAATCTTGTTGTATAGAAATGTCTTTGAGTGAAGTGTTTTTTAATTCCATGCTATGAGTCTTGAATTCATTTGGTGGATTTATAAATTCAACATTAATCGTATTGTGGCCTTTTTCAGTGAGAATTTCTTTTATTCTTTTGGAAAATCTTTTTTCTACTTGGTTTTTATGAAAAGAATTTGGAGCAGATATTTTTATACTCTCATCAGTTGCATCTATGAAATATAAATTTTCAAACCATATGTAAAATTCTTCTTCAGAAAGTTCTTTCCTTATTGCTGCTAAAATTAAGCTCCATATGTTTTTTCCCTCTTGCATATCTTATCCTCGTCGATTTTGGCTTTTTATAATTATATCTTTTTGATTATTAGTATTGTGTATGTATAAGTATATAGTATAATAATGAACTGGAACATTATCTTAACTATTTGTGGGTCTTGAAATTTTATTGGTTTTAAGTCAAGTGGAATGTGTCTTGTAATTTGTGTTATTGAATAGATATTATATTGTTTTTAATGTAAAATTTGCTTATATCTATATTATGATTAATTGTGTGGAAGGTTTATGAGTTATGTTGCTAGTAATATTCAAGTGTTAAAGGGCCTTGAAGCTGTTAGAAAAAGGCCTGGTATGTATATTGGATCCGTTTCAATTAATGGATTGCATCACTTGGTTTATGAAGTGGTTGACAATAGTATTGATGAGGCTTTAGCGGGTTTTTGCGATAAAATAGAAGTTGTTATAAATTCAGATAATTCTGTAACAGTCAATGATAATGGTAGAGGAATTCCTACAGATATTCATGAGGAGGAAGGAATTAGTGCTCTTGAACTTGTTTTGACTAAGCTACATTCTGGAGGAAAATTTAATAAAGGTACTTATAAAGTTTCTGGTGGACTTCATGGGGTTGGGATTTCGGTTGTTAATGCTTTATCATCTTTTTTAGAAGTTGTTGTGAGCAGAGATGGAAATTTTTTTAAGCAGACTTATTCCAGAGGTATTCCAACATCTGGGGTTGAGATTGTTGGGGTAAGTTCTAATAGGGGTACTAAGGTTACTTTTTTAGCTGATTCTGAGATTTTTGAAACCTTGGAGTATGATTTTGAAACTTTATCAAAGAGATTGAGGGAACTTGCATTTTTAAATGATAAGATACGAATTTCAATTGAAGATAAGAGATTGGGAAAAGAGAGATTTTTAGAATTTTATTTTGAAGGTGGAATAAAAGCTTTTGTAGATTTTATAACAAATAATAGCAAAACTATTCAAAGTGAGTCCTATTTTATTGAAGGAACTTGTGATGATGTTATTGTTAGTGTTGGACTTAAGTGGACTGAAGGGTATTCTGATAATATTTTATCGTTTGTAAACAATATTAATACTAGAGAAGGAGGAACTCATGTTGCTGGTTTTAAAAGTGGTTTCTTAAAGGCAATGAGTGAAGCTTTTAAGGATTCAAAGGTAAGCAAAAAAGATGTTCCAAATCTTACATTAGATGATTTTAAGGAGGGTTTAACAGCGGTAATTTCTATTAAGGTTCCAGAACCTCAATTTGAAGGTCAAACTAAAGGGAAATTGGGAAATTCTTATATAAAAAAAATTGTTGAAACTATTGTACATAATGAGCTTTTGAAAGTTATTGGTGATAATCTTTTAGAAGTAGATATTATTCTTAATAAGGCAATAAGAGCTGCTCGTGCTCGTGAGGCTGCAAGAAAAGCAAGAGAGTCTGAGAGAAAAAAAAGTGCATTTGAAAGCTTGGCATTGCCTGGCAAATTGGCAGATTGTGCATCTAAAAACCCGGTTGAAAGGGAAATTTATATTGTGGAAGGGGATTCTGCAGGAGGAAGTGCAAAAATGGGAAGAGATAGGTTTTATCAAGCTATCTTGCCATTGTGGGGTAAAATGCTTAATGTTGAAAAAACACGGGAAGATAAGGTTATTACAAATGATAAGCTTATTCCAATAATTGCATCTCTTGGTGCTGGAGTTGGAAAGAATTTTTATATTGAAAAACTTCGTTATCATAAGATTATTATTATGGCTGATGCCGATGTTGATGGGTCTCATATTCGAACATTGCTTCTTACTTTTTTCTTTCGTTACATGAGGGAGTTAATTGATAATGGACATGTATATATAGCTATGCCACCTCTTTATAAAATTAAGTATGAAAATAGTGTTCATTACTTTTATGATGATTCGGAAAAGGAAATTTTTTTAAGCTCTATCGAGACTGGCAAAAGGGATAAAATTAGTCTTCAAAGGTATAAGGGGCTTGGTGAAATGAATCCTACACAACTTTGGGAAACTACTATGAATCCTGCTACTAGAAAAATGAAATTAATAGAGATAGATGATGCTATACAGGCTGAGAATATTTTTGTTACTCTTATGGGAGATGATGTTGAGCCTAGAAGAGAATTTATTGAGCAGAATGCGCTTGATGTAGTAAATCTTGATGTGTGATTGGAGCATTAATGGCAATTGAAGAATATAAAGAGCAAATATTAAATATAAAAATAGAAGATGAGGTTAAAACCTCGTATTTGAATTATGCAATGTCTGTTATTGTTTCAAGAGCCCTTCCTGATGTGAGAGATGGTCTTAAACCTGTTCACAGAAGAATCCTTTATTCAATGCATGAAATGGGACTTAGGGCTGATAAAGCATTTAAGAAGGCTGGAAGAATCGTTGGAGATGTTCTTGGTAAATATCATCCTCATGGTGATCAGTCGATTTATGAAGCACTTGTAAGACTTGCACAGGATTTTTCGTTAAGATATCCTATAGTAAGCGGACAGGGGAATTTTGGTTCTATTGATGGAGACCCTCCTGCTGCTATGAGGTATACTGAAGCTCGAATGGCAAAAATAGCTGAAGAGCTTGTTAAAGATATCGATAGGCAAACTGTTGATTTCAGACCCAATTATGATGATTCTTTGCTTGAGCCTGAAGTTTTACCAGCTGCTTTTCCATTTCTCTTGGTTAACGGTTCTAGTGGAATTGCTGTTGGAATGGCAACAAATATGGCTCCACATAATTTGAGAGAAATTTGTGACGCCATAGTTTATATGTTAAATCATGATAGTGTGTCTGTGTATGATTTAATTGCAATAGTTAAAGGACCAGATTTTCCTACTTATGCTGAGATTATTTATAATGAGAGTTTAGTTAAGGCTTATACAACGGGGAAGGGCAGTGTTGTTATTCGATCTCGGTATCATATTGAAGAAAAGAGAGAAGATCATATTGCTATTATAATTACGCAAATACCTTATGCTGTTAACAAATCTTCATTGCTTATGAAAATTGCATTCTTAATAAAAGAAGACAAGCTTGAAGGTATATCTGATATAAGGGATGAATCTGACCGTGAAGGTGTTAGAATTGTTCTTGAAATTAAAAAAGGTTTTGATCCTCATGTTGTTATGAATTTGCTTTATGAATATACTGAACTGAGGAAAAATTTTAGCATAAATAACTTGGCTCTTGTTAATGGTATTCCAAAACAATTAAATTTAAAAGAACTTATATCTGAATTTATTGATCATAGAAAGGAAATTGTTAGAAGGCGGGTAGAGTTTGACTTAAAAAAGGCAAGAGAAAAGGCTCATATTCTTGAAGGATTAAATATTTCCTTAAGACATATTGATAGGCTAATAGAAATAATAAGATTTTCTAGACTTGTCAAAGATGCTAAAGAATGTATTATTAAAGAATTTAATTTATCAGAAATTCAAGCTAATTCTATATTGGATATGAAGTTACAGAAATTAACATCTCTTGAGATAGAGAAACTTGAAGGAGAGTTTAAAATTGTCTTGGATTTAATAAAAGATTATGAAGATATTCTTGTTAGTCCAGAGAGAGTTGTTAATATTGTAAGGGAAGAGATTATTAATTTAAGTTTAAAATTTGGCGATGAGCGCCGAACAAAAATAATTTATGATGAGGAGGTTTTAAAAACTAGTATGTCAGATTTAATGCAGAGGGAAAATGTTATTGTTATTCTTACAAAGCAGGGTTTCATTAAAAGAATCTTACAAGATGAGTATAAACTTCAAGGTATAGGTGGTAAGGGCCTTGGTTCTTTTGAGTTACAAGATAAAGATCAAGTTAATATTGCTTTATGTGTAAATACCCATGACTTTTTACTTATGATTTCAAATGAAGGGAAGCTTTATGTAATTAATGCTTATGGAATTAAGGATTCTTCTAGAACTTCAAAGGGACAAAATATTCGTGAGCTTATTAATTTGGGAGAAACGGAAGAGATATTGGCTATTAAAAATTGTAATGAGTTATCTCTGGATAATTATTTATTAATAACAACAGCAAATGGAAAAATAGCTCGTATTGAAACAGAGGGCTTTAAAACAGTTAAATCAAGAGGCGTTATTGTCATTAAACTGGATGATAAGGATTTTGTTACAAGTGCTGAGATTGTTTCTAAGAATGATAAAATTATTTGTCTTTCTAAGAAGGGCAATGCTTTTGCATTTAATTCAAATGATATTAGGCTTACACATAGAGGGACTCAGGGTGTGTCTGGTATGAAAGTAAGAGAGGGTGATATGCTTATTAAGGCGTTATCAGCAAAACAAGGCTCCCATCTTTTAATTGTTTCTGAGAATGGATATGGAAAGAGATTAGAAATATCTAGAGTGACTGAGCTTAAAAGAGGAGCTACTGGTTATACTTGCTATAAGAAATCCGATGAAAAGGCAGGTGCAGTTGTTGATGCTATTACAGTTGCACAGGATGATGAAATATTACTTGTAAGTAAGACTTCAAAAGTTTTACGAACATTGGTTGACAAAATATCTGAGCAAGGTAAGGATGCTAGAGGAATGCAAGTGTTATCTCTTGATGAGGATAAATTGATATCTGTTTCAAAATTTATTAAATGATCAATTAATGTTATTTATATTGTTGGAATGTTCTACGTGGAACATTCTTTTTTTTTGGGGTTATTTTTTTAGTTGAAATTGACATAGAACAACTTTATAAAATTTTGTATTATTACAAGGAGGTTTTTGATAAAATGAGTGAGACTTTTAAAATGGTAGATATTAATCTTGTAGATGTAGATAAGTCGCAACCTAGAAAGTCTATTAATCTTGCTGAGCTTGAGGAATTAAGTATCTCTATAAGAGAAAATGGAATATTGCAACCTATTGTTGTTTTTCATGATAATGGTAGATATCACCTAGTAATAGGTGAGCGAAGATTTAGAGCTGCTAAATTAGCTGGTATGAGGCAAATCTCTATTATAGAGATAGAGACAACTAGAAAGAATAAAGATTTTATGTCTTTAATTGAAAATATTCAAAGGGAAAATTTAACTCCTGTTGAAGAGGCATATGCTTATAAAAATCTTATGGATAAGCATTCTTTGACTCAAAGAACTTTATCTGAAAAGATAGGTAAAAATAGGTCTCACGTTGCTAATCTAGTTAGAATTTTGGATCTTGAGCAGGAAATATTAAATTCTTTACATAAAAAAGAAATATCATTGGGTCATGCTAAAGTTTTATTGTCGTTAAAGGATAGTCAAGATAGATATGGGCTTTATCTTTTAATCATTAAAAAAAAATTGTCCGTTAGAGAAACAGAAAATTATATTAAAAATTTTTATAAACCTATTAATGATAAATCAGAAATCTTAAGAGATCCTTTTTTAAATAGTGTTAAAGAATTTTTAATAAGCAGAATACAAACTAAAATAAGTATTAAGGGAAGCAAAGAAAAAGGGAAGATCGAAATAAGTTATTTTACATCTTCTGATTTAAAAAGAATTATTTCTATTTTTGAGAGTATTAAGTAATTTTTTTTATGAGATTTATTTTTTGTCGTATGTCTTTTAAAATAATCAAAAATTCTTTTTTATTTTCTATTTTATCTAATTTAATGTTTTTAATGTTTTCTAATTCTTGTAAGAGTAGTTCTATTAGTTTTATAATGTCTTCTCTTTTAACTTGTGTTTTATTAAAGTTTTTTTCAAGATTTTTTTTGTTATGTTCATTTTTTTGATAACGTGATTTAAATTCTTTTAAAGATTTTATTTTTCCATTGAGAACTTCCATTTTTAAATGAGTAGGACAAGATTTTTTAGAAATTTCATATGAGAGTGATAGTGGTAAATTGTTTATTATGAGTTGCTTATCGGAATTTTCGACAAGCAATTCATATCTTGATATCAATGAGTAGACTTTATCTTTTTTAAATCCCATACTGGTAAACCATTTGTAAAAAAGACCGTCATATTGGTTATTGCCACGTAGTTTTTCTTGTGCCTCTTTTAGTATTCTTCCAATTTCTGTGTAGGTATTGTTGAATATGCTGAAAATCTCGTATTGCTTTATTTTTAAAAAATCGGCTATTTCTTTATCCAATTTTTCATATTTAAAACTTTTGTTTTGAATTATAATTAATTCTTGTTTTGCCAAAAATTTTTCGTCTTTTGTATTATTTTTTAATTTCTGACCCATTAAAGCCATTAAAGTGTCTAAATTATCTGACATTTTTATCCTTTGATTTTTTCCATTATTTCGTTTGTAAGCTCTAAAAAGTCCTTTGCTGCATTACTTTCTTTGTTATACATATATACTGGTATGTTTTCTTCTTGAGATTTGGAAATACTTATATTTTTTCTTATTTTGGTATTTAAAAATTTTTCTTTGAATACTTTTTTTAGATAATCAATATATTTTTCTTTGCTTTTGTTTCTACTATCATATTTATTGATAAATACACCAGTAATCTCTAGTTCTTGATTTATCTGTTTGACAGCAGTTATTGTATCTAATAATTGATTGATTCCTTCAAATGCAAAAAATTCTGTTTCTATTGGTATTAAAAGATATTTACTTGCAACAAGGGCATTTATTGTAAGTATTGAGAGAGTAGGAGGACAATCAAGAATGATGAAATCATAGTCATCCTGTTTATATTGTTCTAAAGCATTTTTTAAAAAATTTTCTCTTGCAAGTTCATGTATTAATTCTTTTTCAAGTAGTGCTAGTTTAAGACTAGAAGGAATTATATCCAAGTTAAAATTTTTAATAGGTGTAATTTTTTGTTTTTTATAGATAAGTTCATAACTTGAATTTGTATCTTCTTTTCTTAAAATATTAACTCCGCTACTGGTATTACCTTGTGAGTCAATGTCTATTAGAAGAGCTTTTTTATTAAGCAATGTGATTGAATAGGCAATATTGATAGCACTGGTTGTCTTCCCAACACCACCTTTTTGATTAATAATGGATATTATTTTCATAACAATTTTCTCTTAATCAGTGTATATTAATAATATTCTATTGTAGAACATAAATAATAAAAATGATAATAGTATATATAAAATTCTTTTTAGAAAAAACTAGAAAATACACATATAAACATTCAATCTGACTAGATGTTTATATGTGTATGAAGTTTAATTAAGTTATAGACATAATTTAATTAAATCAAATTAGAGCAGAGAGTTTGTTTGTAAAAATGTTAAGATATTTTTTTTGTCTTTTATGTTAAATTTTATTGTAGTGTTTATTTTATCTAGGAATTTTGCGTCTGTAATTTTAATTCCCATCTTATTTTTTGTTCGTATGAGTAAATTATATTGGTTATAGTTTAGATTAAGGCATAATGTTTCTATTTCTTCCTTTTCTGTTAGATTAGATTTGTTGATTACTTCTTGTGCTGCTTTGGAATATGCTTTAATTAAACCCTGTTTTCCAAGTAGAGTTCCTCCAAAATAGCGTACTGTAATAATTAAGGTGTCTGTTAAATTTTTGTTTAATATGGCGTCTAGCGTAGGTTTTCCGGCTGTTAATCGTGGTTCTTTGTCATCGTTCATTCCGTTTATAAATGAATTTGAATTGCCAATTCTAAACCCATAGACAACATGAGTTGCATTTTTAAATTTTAATTTATATTCTTTTAATATTTTATTTATTTCTTCTTTTTTTTCTACATGAAAAATGTATGATAAGAAAATTGATTTTTTTACTTCAATTTTTGAATAAATATTTTCTTTAGGAATTAGCATCATTCAATTTAATAATATATCATCTTTTTTATGTTGAAGTATTTTTAATTTATGTTTATTATTATTAATAATTGTTTTTTTTAAAATTCTGAGTGCAAGTCTTTAAGAGGTGTTGGAAATGATATCAGGGTTAAATCCTACGTTAAAATTGTTTAAGGAACATAGAATACTTTACTCTAATATGGAAAGAGGTTTAAAACCCCTCTTGGAGGTTGATAATTTTATTAATAAATACATTCAAAATAAAGAAGGTTTAGAAATTTATGATAAAGTTGTGGGCAAGGCCGCTGCTGTTATTATTTACAATATTGGGCTTCAAAATGTTCAGGCAGGTGTTATTTCTCAACCGGCAAAGGACTTTTTGGAAAGTAGAGGAATAAGAGTAAGTTTTAAAAGATTAGTAGAGAAGATAAATGATAAAACTGAGAACTTGATTGAAAGTTTAGAAAATCCAGAGGAAGTTTATAAGTACCTAATTAAAAGAGGAATTATTGTAAGTAATTCTTAAAATTTGAATTTATTTATTTTTTGATTTGGAATATACAGAAATGATTAGTCCTATGTTGTATATTAATATTATTAGGCTTCCCCAGCTTAAGTAGAAATTATCTTTTCCATAATCAAAAAACCATATTCCGGAATAAATTCCCAAAAATCCTCCAATAGCAGAGGTAAGCATAATTAAATTTGGATCAATTATATGTTTGATAATTTGACTTTTACCATCTTGGATAGTTTGTCTTTCAGAAAATTTACTGTCAATGAAAACCATAGCAAGTCCAGTAAGTGTGATGCATAGAAAATAGATTATAAAGATCTTTTTAATGAGTTTAAACATAAAACTTTTCCACCTTTTAGTTTTCAGTTGTTAAAATTAAATAATAATATAAATATAGCATAAAAATAAATATTTTTTTATATGGACATATAAAAACCAAGTACTTTTATTAAAATATAGGGTACTTTGAGAATAATTAATTTATGAATTTATGTGAAATTTTTCCTTATGAATTAAATTCACGAAAATTGTAGTAATAAATATTATTTATTATTTTTATGCAGTAGTAAGTTTAATGCATGTTAGGTAAGCTGTATTTTAAATTTTAAGGAGATTATGTGTTATATATTGTGGGAACACCTATAGGTAATTTAGGTGATATTACATATCGTGCAATTGATATTTTAAGATTAGTTGATGTTGTATTTGCTGAGGATACGAGAGTTGCTAAGAGACTTTTATCTCATTATGGTATAGTTAAAAAATTAATTTCTTGTAATTCTGTAATAGAGCATAAGAGAGTTGGTTTGTTATTAGAATACTTGTCTCATGGAAAAAGCGTAGCTTTCGTTAGTGATGCGGGAACTCCTTGTCTTAGTGATCCTGGTGGTTTGCTTGTTGATGCGGCATTTAAAAATGGGCATAAAGTTTTTCCTATTCCAGGTGTTAGTTCTTTGAATGCAGTTATTAGTGTAAATCCTTTTAAAGATAAAGTTATAGTATTTGAAGGATTTTTGCCAAACAAAGGAATTAAAAGGATAAAAAGGATTGAGGAACTTTATCATAGAGGTGATGCATTTGTTCTTCTTGAATCCAGTCATAGAATTTTGAAGTTATTATTTGAAATTTCTTTAGTAAATTTGGATGCTAATGTTCTTGTTGGTCGTGAGATGACAAAATTATATGAAGAATATAAAATTGGTAAACCTTTAGAACTTAAGAAATATTTTGAAGAGAATAACAAAAGTAAGGGAGAATTTACGGTTTTGGTTAGCAGGAAGTCTAAAAGTTAAAATTGTTTTAAAAGATGAAAAAAATGTATTAATGGGTATTATTGATTGTTTATAAATTATGATGAATCTGAAGTACCTTATGAAAGAGGTTATGATTATTCAAAAAATTTTTTCAAATATAGATTTAAGGACAGGTAAGAGTCTGATTTGTGTAATTTTATGTATAATTAATGTATTCTGGTGCTATGTATTTTGCAAATTGTGATAAATTTAGCGAGAGTATTTTGACTTTTAAGGAATTGGTTTAATAATTTTTACAGTGAGTTTAAGAACAATGATAAAGGTTTTAAAGATTTTTTTAATATTGAAAATTCAAGATGGGACATAAGTTTTAAAGACGGATTTATCGCTTGTCTAAATTAAGAGAGGTCTACCTATTGACGTTTTATGATAAAAAATAGAGATAAGGAAATTTATAAATGTTTAAATTGTGGGTATAAATCTTTAAAGTGGCTTGGGAAATGTCCTGAGTGCTTTAGTTGGGAAAGTTTAGAACTTTATTCTGAACTTAAATCAGGTTATGAGGGAGATTTAAGTAAATCAAAAAATGAAATCTTTTCTTTAAGAGATTTTAAACAGGTTGATAATGTTAGACATTTAACAGGTATTGAAGAATTTGATAGAGTTCTTGGTGCTGGCATTGTAATTGGTAGTGCAATTTTGATAGCAGGAGAGCCTGGCATTGGGAAATCAACTTTTTTACTTCAAATTTCTAGTATTCTTGCACTTGCTGACAAAAATGTGCTTTATCTTGCAGGTGAAGAATCAATTCCACAAATTAAATTAAGAGCAAATAGACTTAAAATTTCTTCTGATATATTGACAACTAATGAGATAAATGTTGATTCTTTAATCAAAATGCTTGCAAACATTGAACTTGACTTTATTGTTGTCGATTCTATTCAAACTTTGCATTCAAAAGAAGTTCAAGGCGGGCTTGGAGGGGTTGCTCAATTAAAGCATTGTGTTTATAAGCTTATAGAGTGGGCAAGAGGGAATAATATAACTTTATGTTTAGTGGGACATATTACGAAGGATGGTATTTTAGCAGGACCAAAAGTAATAGAGCATATGGTAGATTCTGTTTTTTATTTTGAAGAGGCAGAAAAATCGTTACGTATGCTTAGAGCTACTAAAAATAGGTTTGGCGCTATTAATGAAGTAGGTATTTTTGAAATGACGGGGTTGGGGCTTGTTGAGATTAAGGATCCCTCTTCTATTTTTTTGGAGAAAAAGGAAGAAATATCTTCAGGTATTGCTATTGGAATCATTAATGAGGGAAGTCGAGTTTTATTTGTTGAAATACAGGCTTTAATCACAAGGACAGGCATGAATATTCCTAGAATTTTTTCTGAAAAAATAGATTCTAAGAAAATATCAAGAATCTTAGCTGTTCTTAGTAAATATTTGAATCTCAGTTTTAATAATGATGATGTATATGTGAATGTTTCTGGGGGCCTTAGGATGGATGATATAGAAATTGAACTTGCTGTTTTGGTTGCATTATTTTCTGCCAAAACCAATATTATTATAAATCAAGATTTAATCTTTACAGGTGAAATTTCTCTTTCAGGGAAAATTAAGGCATCCTCTAATATTGAGAGTAAGGTTATTGCAGCTAAGAAAGCTGGATTTCAGCATGTTTTGGGAGCAAATTTAAGAGAGAATTATTATAATGGATATGAAGGTATAGAGAGTGTTTTAGGTGTTGTTAGGCGTTTAGTGCGAGATAGCAAAAGAGAAGGTCATGAAGACAGTCGGTTGAAAAATAGATAGAATAAAAAAATAAATGTTAAGTATTGACAAAGTGTAATGTATGTTATAAAGTAGTAAGAGTTGATATTAAGAATTGGAAGAAAAGAGAAGGGAAGAGTTAAGTAAGGTTTAAGAGCCAAATAAAATAAATAACCTGTTAATTTTAAAAGTAAAGAAATAAAAATAACGAAGAGTTTGATCCTGGCTTAGAACTAACGCTGGCAGTGCGTCTTAAGCATGCAAGTCAGACGGAATGTAGCAATACATTCAGTGGCGAACGGGTGAGTAACGCGTGGATAATCTACCTATGAGATGGGGATAACTATTAGAAATAGTAGCTAATACCGAATAAGGTCAATTGAGATGTTAATTGATGAAAGGAAGCCTTTAAAGCTTCGCTTGTAGATGAGTCTGCGTCTTATTAGCTAGTTGGTAGGGTAAGAGCCTACCAAGGCTATGATAAGTAACCGGCCTGAGAGGGTGAACGGTCACACTGGAACTGAGATACGGTCCAGACTCCTACGGGAGGCAGCAGCTAAGAATCTTCCGCAATGGGCGAAAGCCTGACGGAGCGACACTGCGTGAACGAAGAAGGTCGAAAGATTGTAAAGTTCTTTTATAAATGAGGAATAAGCTTTGTAGGAAATGACAAGGTGATGACGTTAATTTATGAATAAGCCCCGGCTAATTACGTGCCAGCAGCCGCGGTAATACGTAAGGGGCGAGCGTTGTTCGGGATTATTGGGCGTAAAGGGTGAGTAGGCGGATATGTAAGTCTATGCGTAAAATACCACAGCTCAACTGTGGAACTATGCTGGAAACTGCATGACTAGAGTCTGATAGGGGAAGTTAGAATTCCTGGTGTAAGGGTGGAATCTGTTGATATCAGGAAGAATACCAGAGGCGAAGGCGAACTTCTGGGTCAAGACTGACGCTGAGTCACGAAAGCGTAGGGAGCGAACAGGATTAGATACCCTGGTAGTCTACGCTGTAAACGATGCACACTTGGTGTTAATCGAAAGGTTAGTACCGAAGCTAACGTGTTAAGTGTGCCGCCTGGGGAGTATGCTCGCAAGAGTGAAACTCAAAGGAATTGACGGGGGCCCGCACAAGCGGTGGAGCATGTGGTTTAATTCGATGATACGCGAGGAACCTTACCAGGGCTTGACATATACAGGATGTAGTTAGAGATAACTATTCCCCGTTTGGGGTCTGTATACAGGTGCTGCATGGTTGTCGTCAGCTCGTGCTGTGAGGTGTTGGGTTAAGTCCCGCAACGAGCGCAACCCTTATTGTCTGTTACCAGCATGTAAAGATGGGGACTCAGACGAGACTGCCGGTGATAAGCCGGAGGAAGGTGGGGATGACGTCAAATCATCATGGCCCTTATGTCCTGGGCTACACACGTGCTACAATGGCCTGTACAAAGCGATGCGAAACAGTGATGTGAAGCAAAACGCATAAAGCAGGTCTCAGTCCAGATTGAAGTCTGAAACTCGACTTCATGAAGTTGGAATCGCTAGTAATCGTATATCAGAATGATACGGTGAATACGTTCTCGGGCCTTGTACACACCGCCCGTCACACCACCCGAGTTGAGGATACCCGAAGCTATTATTCTAACCCGCAAGGGAGGAAGGTATCTAAGGTATGTTTAGTGAGGGGGGTGAAGTCGTAACAAGGTAGCCGTACTGGAAAGTGTGGCTGGATCACCTCCTTTCTAAGAGAAAGAAATTATTATAAGGCAAATTATTATTTTAACTCTTCCTTTGTCTTTTCAGAGACTTTTTTGGGGGTTTAGCTCAGTTGGTTTAGAGCATCGGCTTTGCAAGCCGGGGGTCAAGGGTTCGAATCCCTTAACCTCCATTTGTTTATTGTAAAATTGAATAAATGGAGGTTATAGTTTTTAAAGAGCAACTTATGTTGTATCAATTGAAAGCTAGCTTCAAAAATTAAAAAAAATCCTATTAAAATTTTGATTTCCAGATAAAATATTTTTTTGTTTAATAATTTAATTAGAGTAAATTCTCATTTACAAGATAAGCAATATAAAAAATAAGGGTGTTACTTATTTATTTTATTTAAGTTATTTTAAAATTTTTTAGCTTGTAGGAAATAATTTTACTTTATGCAAATTTTAAGATATTTAATGTTCTTATTTGTTTTAAGTGAATAAATATAATATATGGTTTGATATTTCAGGTCATGGGTTTATATTACTTGTTGTCTTGATGGTTTTAGTGATAAATTTAAATAGACTTAACAGATTTTTATTGCATACGACAAGCTTGATTTCAGCTCAAAAATGTACCTTTAATTATTTTGTTGAGATTACTAAATGCTTAAGAGGGTTTGAGTTTGATCGATTGGGACCAGGAGGAGTTGAACCTCCGACCTCAGGTTTATCAGACCTGCGCTCTAACCACCTGAGCTATGATCCCTTAAATATTCTTACCCTTTAAGATTCTATTTAACTTTGTTGTATTTGTCAATATATAGTTTTTTTTTCATGATAGTTGTTTGTTATTTGCAATTTTTATTTAATGTTTTTTTCAATTGTAATAATTTTTGAATTTGATTTTTGTTTTGGTTTAGAATTGTACTGATGGATAGAGAATTTTTTATGCAAGATGCTGTTATTGTGGCTAAGTCTTTGCTTGGACACTTGCTTGTTAGGAAAATAGGTGACAAAGAAATTATTTCAAGAATTGTTGAGACGGAAGCTTATATGGGTGTAATGGACAAAGCTTGTCATGCTTATGGGGGAAGAAAGACAAGTCGTACCAGTGCTATGTATAATATTGGGGGATATGCTTATGTTTATATGATTTATGGCATGTATTATATGTTAAACGTTGTGGCATCTAATGAACATAATCCTCATGCTGTTTTAATAAGAGGTGTTGAGCCTATTTCACCA
The DNA here is from genome assembly GCF_023035815.1 of Borrelia parkeri. NCBI lineage: Bacteria > Pseudomonadati > Spirochaetota > Spirochaetia > Spirochaetales > Borreliaceae > Borrelia > Borrelia parkeri. The sequence goes on along the minus strand of NZ_CP073159.1, from coordinate 444,245 downwards.
AAAGTTGATGGGATATTTACTAATGGACCTGGCAAGCTTGCTAAGTTTTTAAATATAGATTTAAAATTTAATAAAGTTGATCTTATTAATAATGGTGAACTTTTTTTAAAAAGAGGTTTATCTTTTAATTTTGAAGTGTCATGCTCAAGGAGAATAAATGTTGATTATGCAGGTGAGGAGTATGCGAATAAACTTTGGCGATTTTACATAAGGGGCAATAAATATGTTTCTAAATATTAATTTTCCTTATTTTTTTCAAGAATAGGATCGATTATTTCTGTAATAAAATTTTCAACTTGATATGAGGCAAAACCTATATTTTCATTTGGATTTAAGATTTCATCTATGTCTTTAGATGTTAATTTAAAACTTTGGTCATTAAGTATTAGTTTAATTAAGTCGTTATCAGTTGTTCCTGAATAAAGATTTTCCTTTACTTGCATTGAATAAATTCTTATCTTTTCATGTAATATTTGTCTATCACCTCCATTTTTTGTTGCTTTCATCAATATGTCTTCTGTTAATATAAATGGCATTTCTGTTTTAACGTGTTTTTCAATCATTTTTTTATTTACTCTGATATTATTAAATACTTTATTTAGTAGTATTAAGGTAGCATCAGCAGCTAAGAATGCTTGAGGAATATTGAGCCTTTTGCATGCTGAATCATCTAGAGTTCTCTCAAGCCATTGAGTTGCTGCTATAAAACCACCACTTGATTGTAGGCTCATTATAAACTTGGCAAGAGAAGCTATTCTTTCGCTGTAGATAGGATTTCTTTTGTAAGGCATTGCGGATGAACCTATTTGGTGTTTTTCAAAATGTTCTTCAATTTCTTTAAGATGTTGCATGAATCTGATATCATTAGTAATCTTATGTGCACTTTGAGCTAGGTTGCTTAAAAAATTTAATATTGATGAATCAAATTTGCGATCATAAGTTTGACTAGTTATTTTATAAACTTTGTCAAATCCCATTTTTTTTGCAAGATTGATATCTAGATCTTTTACCCTTGCAAAGTTAGACGCAAACAATTCTTTAAAGCTACTTTGATTTCCAACCGTTCCCTTTACTCCTCTAAAGCACATGTTGGACATAATGAACTTAAGTTCTTCAAAGTCAAAAATTAGACTTTGAAGCCATAAGCTACTTCTTTTTCCAAGAGTTGTTAATTGTGCTTCTTGTAGATGTGTATATGCAAGTGTTATCAGGTTTTTATGCTTGATTGAGAATTTTTTTAAAGTGTTAATTAGTTTTATCAGTTTATTCTCAATGAGCAATAAAGCTTCTTTGATTTGGACTAAGTCTGTGTTATCCATTAAATATGCACTTGTGACACCAAGATGTAGAATTTTTCTAGCATCATCACCAGCCAAGTCGGCATAAGCATAAAGATGTGCCATAACTTCATGTTGGAATTTTGATTCATATTTTTCTACAAGTTCGAAATCAATGTTTTCTATGTGTTTGGATAGTTTATTGAGTTGTTTATTACTAATGTTGATTCCCAATTCTTTTTGCACTAAAGCTAAGTTGTACCACAACTTTCTCCATGTGGTGTACTTGAATTTTGGTGAAAAAATGTAAAGCATTTCTTTGCTTGCATATCTTGATTTTAACGGGTTTATATATTTATCCACTTTTGATTCCTAAAAATGGTTTTTTCTCTTTCTGCTCCAAGAGATAAAATTGAAATTTGTACCCCTACTTCTCTTTCTATAAATTCAATGTACTCTTTAGCTTCAATAGGCAAATCTTCGTAATGGTTAATATTTCTAATATTTTGTTTAAATCCTTTAAAGACTTTGTATACAGGTTTAACATTCTCAAGTATTTCACAAGAAGTAGGTATATAGTCATATATTTTGCCTTTAAATTCATAAGCTGTGCAAATCTTAAGCTCTTCAATGTCATTTAGTATGTCTAATTTAGTTAGGGCTAAATGGTTTAGTTCGTTAAGGCTTATCGATTTTTTTATTGTTAAGAGATCAAGCCAACCAATTCTTCTTGGTCTGTTTGTTGTTGAGCCATATTCTTGTCCCTTTTCTCTAATTTTATCCCCAATAGGACCTAAAATTTCAGTTACAAACGGTCCTGAACCAACTCTTGATGAGAATGCTTTTACTATACCAATTTTTTCCTTGATTTTTGAGATAGGAATACCACATCCTGTTGTTGCTGTGATTAATGTATTGCTTGATGTGACAAATGGAAATGTTCCATGTTCAATGTCAAGCATTGTGCCTTGAGCACCTTCTATTAAGATAATTTTTCCTGAATTTATGGCCTGATTTAATATTTCTTCTGTATTTGTGATTGCAGATTGGAGCATTGATATACATTTTTTATATTTACTTAAAATATCATCATAATTAAAAGGTTTATGGTTGTATATTTTTTCTATAATTTCATTTTTTTCATCTAAATTTATTTTTAATTTTCTTTCAAAAATTTCAATGTCAAGTAAGTCAACAGCTCTTATGCCTGTTCTGTTAATTTTATCAGCATAGCAAGGACCAATTCCTCGTTTTGTAGTTCCGATTTTGTAAACACCCTTTTTTTGTTCATTAAGCTCGTCAAGTTTAATGTGGTAAGGCATTATTATATGCGCTTTATCACTTATAAATATTTCTGTCTTTATGTTATTATGCTTGAGAGCTTCAAGTTCTTTAATTAAAATTAAGGGATCAATTACTACACCAGGTCCAAGTATACATTTTGCTCCTTGCAAAACACCTGATGGTAGTAAATTAAAGATGAATTTTTTATTATTGACAACAATTGTATGCCCGGCGTTATTTCCTCCGTTAAACCTTACAACATAATCTATTTTTGATGAGAGAAAGTCTATAATTTTTCCCTTCCCCTCATCACCCCATTGAGTTCCAATAACTGCATAAATTGACATTTATATCTCCTATTTACTTATTTTTGCTACATTCTTTAAAGTTCTGTGTTGTTCATTAAAGTCAATGCCATATCCAACTATGAAATCATTTTCAATTTCAAATCCCGTATAGTCTATCTTTAATTCTATTAATCTTCTAGATGGTTTGTTAAAAAGAGTACAAATTTTAATCTCTTTAGGATTTTTGGTTTTTAAGTGCGCAACGATTTTTTCGTATGTTAGTCCAGTATCTATGATATCATCAAAGATGATTACGTAACTATTTTGTATATTAATATCGATATCTTTTTTTATTAGTACATTTAATGAAGAGAGAGTTTTATTTTTATAACTTGATGCTTGAAGGAAATCTATTTTTACGTTTAATCCAATTTCTCTTGTAATATCTGCAAAAAATATAAAAGAGCCTTTAAGAAGTGATATAAAAACCACATTGTTTTTATCTTCATAATAGTTTCTAATCTTTTGCGCTAGCTCTTTAATTTTGCTTTTTATTTTTTCTTCTGTGAATAAAGTTGAAATTTTATCACTCATTCAGCTTTACATTTAACTCTCTCTTCAACTTTTAACATTAATTATTATATTTTTTTTATTAATTTAATTCAAGTTAGAAATTATAAGTCATGAGTTTAATGTGATATCATTTATTTAAAAAGAGGATATTATAATGAATGCCAATTATGAAAAGTATAAGATGTTGGTTTTTGATCTTGATGGGACATTGCTTAATAACAATCATGAAATTGCGCCATTGACTCTTAAAGTACTTTTAAGATTAAAGAATGATTTTCATATAATTATTGCTACTGGTAGGAGATTATATGAAATTAAGGACGTTTTAATGCAACTTAAAGATGTGAAAATTGATGAGAGTTATATTGTAACGGCTAATGGTGCTGAGATATTTTTAAAAAATAATCTGATTTTGAGATATAAGATTAATTATGATGTAGTAAGAGAACTTCTTAAAGTAAAGCGCGGGGATATTGATATTAATCTTTATACTCTTAATGATTGGTATTCTGATAGAGAGATTAGAAGTCCAATTATGAATTATTTTATTGAAAATTTAGGAATACAACCTATTATTACTGATTTATCTGAACTTGAGATAGATTCTTGTTCTAAAATAGTTTATTATTCTCATGATTTTTCTAAGCTTGAAGACTTTGCAAATAAAATCAGAGATAAAAATTTTAAAGATATAAGTATATTTTATTCTGCTAATGATCTTTTGGAAATTACAAATATTGAGGCTAGTAAATATAATGCTATTAAAAGTATTGCTTTATTTGAATGTATTTCTATTGATGCTATTTTAGCATTTGGAGATAATAGCAATGATTATGAGATGTTAAAAAATGCTGGAAAAGGTATTCTCATGAAAAATGCAAACAAGTTTGTTAAGAATAATTTATCAAACAACGAGGTTACAAAATTCAATAATGATGAAGATGGAGTTGCAAAGTTTTTAATTGAGTTTTTTAATCTTGACATTCAATTTTAAGTAATCTTTTTCTTATTTTTTATCTAAATTATTTGTGTTTTTAATATTTGCTCTACTTTGTTTAAGATAAATATTTTATTTACTTATTTTCCTGAATTATGTGTTTTTAATGGGCATTTTGTGTGTAAATTGTATGATTCTTTTTTGTATCAACAATTAATCTGGTATTTTTTTTGTGTCCTTTAATTATTAAAAAAATTATTTAATAAAAAGTGTAATAATGGTATTGACATAGTAAAGTGAAAAGTATATATTATTCTATGTTGTATAAACGATTGGCAAGTTAGAGATGGAAGATAAAAATATGGTCAAAGTAATAAAGAGTCTATGGTGAATGCCTAGGAGCTTTAAGGCGAAGAAGGTCGTGGTAAGCTGCGAAAAGCTTGGGGGAGAAGCAAACATTTTATGATCCCAAGGTTACCGAATGGAGTAATCCAATTAGCTAGATGCTAATTATTTACTGCTTATGTAGTAAAGGCTATACCAGGGGAAGTGAACCATCTAAGTACCCTGAGGAAAAGAAATCAAAGAGATTCCCTAAGTAGTGGCGAACGAAAGGGGAGTAGCCTAAACTTTAAATGTGTCAAGCTGCAGAGCGTTGCATTTAGAGGGTTGTAGGACGCTTGGAGCTTAGTCTGCAATAAGCTGAGAAGTTACAAAATGTTTATATAGAAGAATAACTTGGAAAAGTTAGCCAAAGAAGGTGATAGCCCTGTAATTTAAATATAAATATCTTCTTAAAGATGTTCCTAAGTAGGACGGGACACGAGAAACCTTGTCTGAATCTGGGGAGACCACTCTCCAAGGCTAAATACTATAAAGCTACCGATAGTGAAGAGTACCGTGAGGGAAAGGTGAAAAGAACCCCGGGAGGGGAGTGAAATAGAACTGAAACCGTAGACTTACAAGCAGTCAAAGCCATGATTATTCATGGTGATGGCGTGCCTTTTGCATAATGAACCTGCGAGTTATCATGTCTAGCAAGGTTAAGGCATTGTAGTGCTGGAGCCTGAGCGAAAGCGAGTCTTAAACGGGCGATTTAGTTAGATGTGGTAGACCCGAAGCCGAGTGATCTATTTATGGCCAGGCTGAAGCTTGGGTAAAACCAAGTGGAGGGCCGAACCCTAGTCTGTTTAAAAAGGCAGGGATGAGCTGTGAATAGGAGTGAAAGGCTAAACAAACTCGGATATAGCTGGTTCTCCTCGAAATGGATTTAAGTTCAGCCTTATTTTAGTGCAATAGAGGTAGAGCACTAATTGAGCTAGGGCCTGTCAAAGGGTACCAAACTCAGTTAAACTCCGAATGCTATTGTATGATGAATAGGAGTGAGACTATGGGCGATAAGGTCCATAGTCGAGAGGGAAACAACCCAGACCAACAGCTAAGGTCTCAGAAATGTGTTAAGTGGAAAAGGAGGTTTAGGTACGTAAACATCCAGGAGGTTGGCTTAGAAGCAGCCATACCTTTAAAGAGTGCGTAATAGCTCACTGGTCGAGTACTTAAGCGCCGATAATGTAACGGGGCTAAACACATTACCGAAGCTTTGGATTCTAATTTACGTTAGAATGGTAGAGGAGCGTTCTGTAAGCCTGAGAAGTTAAACTGAGAAGTTTGATGGAGGTATCAGAAGTGAGAATGCAGGTATGAGTAACGAAAAAATGGGTGAGATCCCCATTCGCCGAAAACCTAAGGTTTCCTGGGTGAAGGTCGTCTTCCCAGGGTTAGTCGGCCCCTAAGGCAAAGCTGAAAAGTGAAGTCGATGGGAAACGGGTTAATATTCCCGTACCTCTTATAGTTTCGATTGGAGTGACGCATGAGGTTAACTACTGCTAGGCGATGGTAGTCCTAGTTTAAGCATTAAGGTGTTGATTTTAGTAGGAAAATCCGCTAAAAGAGCTGAGATGTGATGATGAGTGTTGTTTAGGCAACATGAAATGTAGGTAGTCAAGGTGCCAAGAAATAACTTCTAAGGTTAGGCTATAAGGGACCGTACCGCAAACCGACACAGGTAGGTGGGATGAAAATTCTAAGGCGCGCGAGAGAATCCACGTTAAGGAACTCTGCAAAATACATACGTAACTTCGGGATAAGTATGACCTAAGAGATTAGGTAGCATAAAAATGGTCCGAACGACTGTTTACCAAAAACACAGGTCTCTGCAAATCTGTAAAGAGAAGTATAGGGACTGACACCTGCCCGGTGCTGGAAGGTTAAGAGGAGATGTTAGTGTAAAAGCGAGGCATTGAATTTAAGCCCCAGTAAACGGCGGCCGTAACTATAACGGTCCTAAGGTAGCGAAATTCCTTGTCGGGTAAGTTCCGACCCGCACGAATGGTGTAACGATTTGGACGCTGTCTCAACGTGGAGCTCGGTGAAATTGAAGTATCGGTGAAGATGCCGATTACTTGTGGTTAGACGGAAAGACCCCGTGAACCTTTACTATAGCTTGGTATTGAGGTTTGATTAAATATGTGTAGGATAGGTGGGAGACTTTGAAGCTATCTCGTTAGGGATAGTGGAGTCGCACTTGAAATACCACCCTTGTTTAATTAAGTTTCTAACTCATAGTGATATGAGGAGAGTGCCAGGTGGGTAGTTTGACTGGGGCGGTCGCCTCCCAAAGAGTAACGGAGGTGCGCAAAGGTTACCTTAGAGTGGTTGGAAATCACTCTGTAAGTGTAAAGGCATAAGGTAGCTTAACTGTGAGACTGACAAGTCGAGCAGATACGAAAGTAGGTCTTAGTGATCTGGCGGTAGCGAGTGGAAGCGCCGTCACTTAACGAATAAAAGGTACTCCGGGGATAACAGGCTTATCCTTCCCAAGAGTTCACATCGACGGAAGGGTTTGGCACCTCGATGTCGGCTCATCGCATCCTAGGGCTGGAGCAGGTCCTAAGGGTATGGCTGTTCGCCATTTAAAGCGGTACGCGAGCTGGGTTCAGAACGTCGTGAGACAGTTTGGTCCCTATCTGCCACAAGCGTTGGATATTTGAGAGGAGCTATCTCTAGTACGAGAGGACCGAGATGGACGAACCTCTAGTGTACCAGTTATCCTGCCAAGGGTAAGTGCTGGGTAGCTACGTTCGGAAGGGATAACCGCTGAAAGCATCTAAGTGGGAAGCCTTCCTCAAGATGAGATATCCTATTAGGGTCCTGGGAGAATACCAGGTTGATAGGTTAGAAGTGTAAGTATAGTAATATATTAAGCTGACTAATACTAATTACCCAAATCTTTGACCATATTTTTGTCTTCCTTATATACCCTGGTGATTGAAGAAAAGAGGAAACACCTGTTATCATTCCGAACACAGAAGTTAAGCTCTTATTCGCTGATGGTACTGCGAGTTCGCGGGAGAGTAGGTTGTTGCCAGGGTTTTTTTGTTTGCATTTTGATATATTTAATATGTATTAGATATATATTATGAATTATGCGTGGTTTGAGTTTATTTTTGTTTTTATTTTTTGTCTCTCATGTCAGTTTACCCGCTAAAGAAACCTTGAAATTTAAACTTGTAGATCAATATTATCCGCTTTATTATAAAAATCAAGAAAATAAGATGGTTGGTATGATTTTTTATCTTCTAGACAAGTGGGCACAAGATAATGATTATGACATTAGTATAGAAGCTATTGATTATTTTAATAAAGATAAAATTGAAGATGATGTAGTTTATTTGGGATTAACTTATAATTCAGACTTAAATGCATACCTTTATTTTAAAAATGAGATTGGCAAATGTGTAACCACATTGATTTATGATTCAGAAAAAGAGCAAAAACCTTCCAATTTATTTTTTTCAAATGAATTACGTGTAGGTGTTGTAAAGAATACTATATATGAAGATATTTTAAGATTTCATGGTCATAATGATAATGTTTTTTTATTTCCAGATACTGAAAAATTACTCTTGGCATTAAGAGATAATAAGATTGATTTAGTATATGGGAGTTATAAGTCATTATCTTGTGTATGGTATAGTTCTTTTTATCCATCTTTTATGAAAGTTTTTAATTCTGAGTATTTTTATAGTTTTGGCATAAGAGCTGCTATTAGCAAGAATGCTGTTAGTCAACTAAGAGATTTAAATATTGATCTTTTAAGTTATATGCAATCTCTCTCTAGAGAGGAATATGCTTCTTTTAAAGAATTTGATTTTTTATTTAAGCTGGATGTTGGAATATATAATGATTATCCTCCTTTGAGTTTTATTAATTCTAAAGGTCAATTTGCAGGAATTTTAGTTGATTTGTGGAATACTCTTGCTAAAGAATATGGTTTTTCAGTTAAATTTGTAGGATTTCCAAAGGAGAGCATTAAAGTAGGCTTGGATGATAAGGATGTGTCTGTTTGGGGTGGAATTATTGAAGATGATAATATTTTAACTTCTAAAAAGTATAAAGCAACTGCTCCCATATGTTCACTTAATTTTAATTTGTATTTTACAAATGCTAAAAATAGTAATAGAGTCATAAATTCACAAGTTATTGATTTAAGTTTAAATGATATTCAATTAGATAAAAACACAGACATAGTAAATAATTTTTTAGATATAGTCAATCATTCATATGGATTTGTAGAAAATTCAATTACCGTAAGTTATTTATTAAGATTGCACGGATATAATAATATATTGAAATTGCAGGATTCAAGTTTAAGTAAAGATAAATTTTTGGTATTAGCTGCTAATAATGAGAGATTGCAATTATTTGCATATATGCTTAATGCGTTAACAGAAAACATTTTATTCGATACTTTGTTACAAATAGGTAAAAATTGGCTTGGGCAAGATGAAATTGAAGATTATCACAATAATTTTTATGAGCATATAAATAGCAGTAACTTTAATATTGAGGAAAAAATTTGGTTACAAAACAATAAGAGGTTAACCCTTGCTGTTAAAGATTGGTATCCTATTGATTATTTTAATTCTGGTCGTTATAAAGGAGTCAATGAGTGGTTAATTAAGAAAATAAAAAGATTGACAGATTTGGATTTCAATATTATAAGTGTGCATGAGAGAGATATTGAAGAATTAATGAAATTAGGGAAAATAGATATATTGTCTGCTAATTTAGATGATGTGAATTCAGATTATATTTTTAACATCAAAGCAGTATCAGGAATTCCACTACATCTTTTTTCAAATAAAACTAGACTATTTACTTCTAGGTCGTTTGATAGTATTGCGGTGCTTAAGTTTTTGTATACCAAAAAATTGAAAACCAAAATAGGAACACAACTGGTGCAAGTGGATAGCTTTACAGACGCTTTGGATCTTCTCTATAGGGGCAAGGTTAGTGGGATTGTTAGCGATGAATATACTGCTACTATTAATTTTGAAGACTTAAATATTAGGGATATTAAGAAAATTTTTACTGTTCCGAATCTAACATTTGATTTAAATATTGCAGTTAATAACCAAGATTATATTTTAAGAAGAATTATACAAAAAATTTTATTTTGTACAAATATTAATAATAAATTATATTTTGATGATTGGGTATTCAACGTTCATGAAAGTTTTAAGGACCTAAGGCTAAAAAAGTCTGGTATAGCAGTATTAACCATTGGTATGTTTGTTTTTACTATTTTTATGTTTTGCCTATTTAATTTGTGGAAGGAGATAGGATTTAGGAAAAAAATGTATTCTTCTGCAATTAGTGAGAAAAAGTTTATTGAGGATGCTATTGCTGCCAAAACTATTTTTTTAGCAAGTATGAGCCATGATATTCGTACCCCCATTAATGGCATAATAGCAGCTACTGAGCTTTTGGAGAATACTGATCTTTTAGGTGTGCAAAAAGAGTATGTGCAAATGATAAATTATTCATCTATCTCATTACTCTCTTTAATTGATGAAATATTGTATATCTCTAAAATAGATATGAATGAGATCTATATTGAAAATAATGAAATAGATTTGGAGTATGAAATTGAATGTGTTTTGAAAGGTTTTCAGTCGCAAAGTGCAAAACAAAATATTGATTTGATTTTTTATTCAAAATCAGATTTAGAAAATTACTTAATAGGGGATAGAGCTAGACTTAAGAGGGTACTGATTAATTTAATAGGAAATTCTTTTAAATTTACTACAGATGGAATCATAGTTTTAAACTATGAGATGATCTGCAGTACAGAAGATAATGATGGTAATAAAATAATTACTATTGAGTTTAAAGTAACTGATACTGGTCAAGGAATTAAGAAAAGTAATATACCGGTAATATTTGGGTTATTTAGACAAGGCAATGATTCTGATTCAAAGAAGTATGAAGGAAGCGGTCTTGGACTTGCAATATCTAGGAAGCTTGTTAGTTTAATGGGTGGTCCTGGTATCTCAGTTGAGAGTGAGGTAGGCAAGGGAACAACTTTTTCGTTTATGTTGCCTTTTGTTTTAGGTCATAAGATTAAAGATAAAGAAGTAAATAAATTGGAATTAGTAACGAATAAAAAGATTTTAAGCTTATTTTTAAGTAAAAAGACCGTTGAGGTATTAAGAGACATAAGTAAGATATTTGATTATAAGGATAATATACATTATTTTTATTCTTATGAGCATGCTTATAAGGCGTTTTATAGGTATCCTTATTATAATTTTGTTTTTATAAATGTCGACGATTTTGGTTTACAAGAAGGTCTTAAGTTTGCTGAGAAGATTGAAATTTTAAATTCTAATGCAAGAATAGTTTTTGTGTTTTATTATTTAAAGAGTGATGAGATCATTGATTTTAAATATGAATACATGCAAAAACCTTTTAAAAGGTGGGATTTTTATTCTGATTGGATTAGAAATGGTGCAATTGTAGATGTTCCAATAATAAATGAGTCTAGTACTCTTAAGCTTAAAAATAATATTGGTATTTTAATAGCTGAGGATAATGAAATTAATCAAAAGATTTTAAAAAATATTTTGATTGTTATAGGCGTCAGAGAAAATTCTATTGATATTGTGGATGATGGTGTTAAGGCTATTGAATTTTTAAAAACTAATAAATATGATATGGCTTTTATTGATATAAGAATGCCAAATTGTGACGGATTTACTGTTTCTAAAGAAATACGCAAATTTGAAAGCCAAAACAACTTAAATCCATGTGTATTAATAGCTGTTACTGCACATGCATTAAGAGAATATAAAGATAGGTGTTTAGAAAATGGAATGAATGATTATCTTGCAAAACCGATACACATTAGTTCGATTAAGTATATATTAAAAAAATATTTGCATATTGAGGTTGAAGATAATAAAATTATAGCAGATAAGACATTCGATGGGTTTTCTAATTTACCAAATTTAGATATTAATAATGCTTTAAGAGATTTAAATATCTCATATGATATGTATGTTGATTTGTGCAGGGGATTTGTTGACATGAGCGATAATTTGATACGTGATTTGGATGAGGCTTTTAATTTAAATAATATAAGATTAGTAAAAGAATTAGCACATTCAATAGCCGGAGCTCTTGGTAATATGCGTAGTAACTTATTTGGGAATTTTAAACAGATTGAGATAAATACAGGTTCAATACATGAATTAAAAATATTGTATTCTGAGGCGCGTAAGGGTTTGATTGTACTTATTAAGAACATAAGGGAGCAGATTTTAGATGTTATCGAAACTTATGATCAGGAAAAATTAAAATTTAAAAGCAATGATGAATTTTTGAATCTTATGCAAAAGCTTTTAAATGGCATAGAAGATAGAAATCCAAAAGAATATAAGGAAGTGCTTGAGGTGCTTAAAAGATATAGTTTGGATGACAATAATATTATATTATTTGATTCTCTTATTAAATATTTAAGAGTATATAATTTCAAAGAGAGCGCTAATATTGTTAAACGTATGATGAATCTTAGATAAGATAGGGAAGTCATGACTAAAAGTATGATTTTGGATAATTTTGAGGAAATTTCAGTTGAACCTCAAAAATTGCTACTTGTGGATGATACACCCACAAATTTAGATCTATTAATAGATATATTGCAACATAAGTATGAGATTAGGGTTGCATTAAATGGGTTTGATGCTTTAAAACAGGTTGAGATTGCTAGTCCTGATTTGATCCTTCTTGATGTATTGCTTCCAGATGTTAGCGGTTATGAGGTTTGCAAAAGGCTTAAAAATGATCCTGAGACTAAAGATATTCCTGTAATCTTTATCAGTTCAAGCGATTCTACCGATGCTCAACTTGAAGGATTTAGTGTCGGTGGGGTGGATTATATTTTAAAACCTTTTAATGGCAGGATAATTGATGCAAGAATTAAAACCCATCTTGAACTTAAAAGACTTAGGGACTATTTTAAAAATCTTGCAAGAATTGATGGTCTAACTCAAATTCCTAATAGAAGGTTTTTTACAGATAAGTTTGCTAAGTCTTGGATGCAAGCTTTGGAGCATAAAAATAATGTCATTGTGGGAATGTTAGATATTGATTATTTTAAAAAATATAATGATAACTATGGACATACCAATGGTGATGAATGTCTTAGGTTGATTGCAAAGAGTTTGAATAAAATTGCCATTAAATATAAGATAGATATTGCTCGTTATGGTGGTGAGGAATTTATTTTATTTTCTGTAAATAAGAGTTTGAACGAAGTGATTAAGATTGTTAGTATTTTAATTGAAGATATTAGGAATTTAGAAATAATTCATGAGTACAGTAATATTTCTAATTTTGTTACAGTTTCAATTGGTCTTGCTGAACAAATTCCTTATGATTCCAATTTCACCAATATTATTAAACTTGCTGATGACAAATTATATGAAGCTAAGATCTCTGGTCGCAATCAATGTAAATATTAAAGTTAGATCTTATAAGTTAAAGAAAATCCAATAGAATCGTAGTAAATATATGAATTATTTGTACTTATTCTTTTTGAGATATCGGCCATTCCCATTGTGTTTACTGTGTAAATAGGTGCTGTTGAGAATTTGAATTGCATGTCTAGTGTTAAATTTTCTATGATTTCAATTTTTGAAATAAGGGAGAAATTGTGATAAAAGAAATCACTGCCCCATCCTTGATTTTGTGTTGTACTTACGTCTCTTGCATGTCCAATGTATGTTTGGCCTTCGTATAACAGTCCAATTATATTAAGAGGTATTGGCATTTTGTAAGCTAGGAGTGCATAAGGGTTTATTGTAAATCCATTTATATTTTTACCTTCATCAGCTTTATATTTCCAAAGTTGATTGTCCTTAGCATGTGGATTTTTTATATGAAGAATATTATTTCCAACTACTGTAATAATGTGAGTCCAGTCTCCACCAAACACAGCATTTAGATCAAATTGTAGCCTACCTCCCATTGTTATCTCAGAATAAAATTCAGGTTTACTTGAGTATCGTCCATTGCCCACGTGTATACCAATACCCTTAAATCCAAATCCTTGCCAACCTATTCCAATTTCAATTCCTGTATATAGATTAATAAATGCAATGGGAGTGAAACCGATTTTTCCTTTAAGTAGTGCAACAACAGGTGAGAGTCCGATGTTAAAATCAACATCTATTCCAGTGTTTTGAAGTAAAAGTGAATGTGGATCGGGATTTTTTAAGATTTTAAAAAATTTATAGTAACCCAAATTTGATATTAGTTTGATACTTCCCCAAGAACTAGGTGAAATCTGATTGTTTGGTGATACTGATTTAAATTGAGGGGGTATGAAGCTTGGAGAAAATTTGCTTCCTGAAGTTCCTAGTGTATGTGGTGGATAATAAGCCATTTGAGAGTTAACATAAAAATATCCTATTTCATCTTGATTTTCTTTTGAATAGATTAAGATAGTCTGTAAAAATATCAATACCATGAATAATTTTTTTATCATATAAATTCTTTCTTCCTTAAAATACTTTCTCACATTATACCTTATTTTTTTTAAAAATCTAAATTATTTATGAATTATTGTCATTATTATTTTAAGTTAATATTTTTTAATACTTTGATATTATTTCTATTAAGCTTTTTTCTACTCCATCAATATCCTTTGATGCATTTATATTATTAAGCCTGTTGCTTTTTGAGTAAAAATCTATTAGAGGTTTTGTCTGTAAATGATATTCTTGAAGTCTGATTTTTAAAGACTCTTCTACGTCATCTTTTCGTTGGTAAAGGGTTCCTTTGCAAAGATCACAAATGCCCTTTTCTTTTGTAGGAAGTGTATATATGTTAAATATTCCGCCGCAGGATTGGCATATTCTTCTTCCAGAAAGCCTTTTTATTAGTATCGCTTCATCAAGTAAAAAGTTTATTATTTGAATATTTTGCAAGAACGTATCTAGAGCTTTAGCTTGATTGATGTTTCTAGGAAATCCATCAAGAATAAAATTATCCTTATTTGCAAGGGTATTGATTTTATCTTCAACAATTTTGATTGTAATTGAGTCAGGTACTAATTGTCCATTTTCAACTATTTGTTTGATTTCCTTACCAAGAGGTGTAGAATTTGATATGTTTGCTCTAAATAGGTCTCCTGTTGAAATATGATAGTAATTTAGTTTGCCTGATAAGATCTTGGCAATTGTGCCTTTTCCAGAACCCGGAGGTCCTAAAAAAACAAGTTTCATAATGTAACTCCTGTATGCTCTTATTTTTCTTTTTGGTTTAGCTAAAGATATTTAACAAGAATTTAAATCCAACAATTGTTCCAATTGCAGACCCAATGTTTACGAAAAATACTATTAATAAAATTTTTGTGACTTTGTTCTTAAAATATCCTTTTATGTTTTCCAAATCTTCTTGTAATTTTTCAAAATCTTTTATTTTTGGTTTATTTATGTAAGCTTCAACAAGACCCGCAACCATACCTGTCCCAATAAATGGAATTAGGGAAAATATTGGAGCACCAATTGATGCTGTTATTATCGTTATAATATTGGCTCTTAGTAAAAGAGCCGCAAGACCTGCAAATAAAGAGTTACATATTATCCAAAACTCTAAATTTTTATATGCAAAATCAAAGCCTTTAAAGTAGAATGAACTTGCCATCAGTATGACAATTGAGATTGCTATAAAGTAAGATATTAATTTACTCACCGAGAAAGTATTTTTAGGTATGATATTGAGATTGTCAATGTTGACAATCTTTTTGTTTTCTTTAATTTCTTTTAAATTTGCTATTATGCCCTTTACATGACCAGCTCCAACAACTGCAAGAATTGTTCCTGAACCCTCAAGTATTTTACTTGCTATAAATTCATCTCTTTCATCAATTAAAACTTTTTTTACAGTAGGAATTTCTTTTGCAAGTTCTTCCATCATATTTGATAGAACATCTTGTTCTTTGAGTTTTTCAATTTCATCTTGTGTGACTTTTATGTCTGAGAATGAAAACAAGCTTGATATTATTTTGACTTTTTCAAAAGTTGGGACACAATTCCATGCTCTCTTTAGAGTTGTCTCAACTTTTCTGTCCGCAAGTATTAACGGTATGTTGTGCTCTTTAGCTTTTAAAATTGCCGTTTTCATCTCTTCTCCAGGATTAATTCCTTGTTCTTTTGCTAATTTTTTTTGAAAATTATTTAAAATGATTTGTACTATTAATAAAAATGCTTTTCCTTGTTTTATTACTTTATATATATCTAAATTGCGCCATTTTTCGTTTTCATCTGTTTTTAGGATTGCGTGGTAACGAGCCTCATCAAGTTCAACGGCAATAAAGTCTGGCTTTAATGTTTCAATTAAGGTAGCTGTGTCTTGTGAACTTTTTTTTGATACATGTGCTGTTCCTAGTACGTATATTTTGTCATAGTCTATGTCAAGAGTGCTAACGTGTAAAAAACAATCTTCAGTATTCTCTTTTTTGATGTCCAAATGCGATCCTTGTCTTTAAAAATTTAACCATCAAGAAGAATGGCTTTTAATAATTTTACCACATGACTTATTGAAACTATATAGTCTATATTATTTTCTTCTATTGCTATTTTGGGCATTCCAAAAACCACGGAACTTTTCTCATCTTGTGCAATAGTTAGTCCGCCAGCTTTTTTAATCTCTCCAATTTCTCTAGAGCCATCACTTCCCATTCCAGTCATTATTAAAGCTATTGCTTTTTCTTTCACATTTTCTGATATTGACTTAAAGAGTACTCCTATAGAAGGTTTGTGTCCATTGACATTTTCAGCATCGAAGACTTCTATTTGATATTTTTCGTTTATTTTATTAATTCTTGTATGGTATCCCCCAGAACTTATGTATATGAATCCTTTTTGAAGTATTTCTTTATTACTTGTTTCTTTGACAGATAATTTGCAAATCTTGTTAAGACTTTTTGCGAATTCTGTTGTAAATCCTTTTGGCATATGTTGAACAATTATTATTGGTACAGGAAAATTTTTAGGAATTTCTGGTAGTATTGCCTTTAGTGCTGCAGGTCCTCCTGTAGATATTCCAATAACAACTATTTCAAATTTTCTGTTTTTAAGTTTTTTTAAATCTTTTTCATCTATTATTTTTTCTTGATTAAGGTTTGTATTTTCATTGTTATCTGTTGCTTTTGTCATATTTGAATTTTCTTCGTTGACTTTATTATTTGTTGAATATTGATTTGTTTTGAATTTGAAATTGATGTCAGTTATGATTTTGTTTTTTATGGTTTTATTGCCGTAAATTGAGAGTAAATCAATAATTTTATCTTTTATGTTTTCTAATTTATCATTAGTTTTTATTATAAAGTCATCAGCACCTTTTAATATAGCATGCTTTGCTATGTCTTTGTTTGATGAGAGGATAATAACAGGGAGCTTGTTGTTTATATTTTCCTTTTTTTTTATGAAAGTAATTTCTTTTATTGTTTCTTCTTCTAAACTGAGTAGTATTACATCTGGTTGTTTTTTAAGTTTTTTAAGGGCGAAGTCTGTGTTGGCTGCAGTTGCAATAACTTCAAGCTTTAAAGATGAATTTATAATGTCGGATATAGTTTTTCTATTAACAGAAGAAGCTTCAATGACGAGTACATAAATTTTTATTTGCATTTCTGTTTTGCTCCTATGGGTCTGTTTATATCAAATTATAATTTGTATTTGTTTTTAAACTGAAACTTTTTTTTGGGAATATCCTTATCATCCTTTTCATATATTATGGCCCAAGGTGTTCTTAAAAATTTAAAAGGAAGATTGAGACCAAAAAGGGATTCTGAATGACCAATAAATAAATAACTTTTCATAGCCATAGAGGAATAAAATCTTTTTAAGACCCTTATTTTAGACTTTTCATCGAAATATATGAGTACATTGCGGCAAAAAATAACGTCCATTTCTGAAAAGCCACTTTCAAAATTTAAGTTATGATAGTCAAATCGTATGTGTTT
This sequence comes from Borrelia parkeri, assembly GCF_023035815.1. Lineage (NCBI taxonomy): Bacteria > Pseudomonadati > Spirochaetota > Spirochaetia > Spirochaetales > Borreliaceae > Borrelia > Borrelia parkeri. The sequence goes on along the minus strand of NZ_CP073159.1, from coordinate 426,515 downwards.
TTTTATATCATCTATTACTTTGTAACCATTCATGTGAGGTTTGATATATGTTTTATATTGTATTGGGATATGTTTGCATTTTTTTACAGAATAATAACCTTCTTTTGCTATCATTAGAGATTTTAAACTTAAATCGGAGGCAATAATAATAAAGTCAAAATTCTTTGGAAGATTGTGTTTAAGAACAAATGCCAGTGAATATGGTTCCTCTCCAGTTGAGCATCCAGCAGACCATATAATAATTCTATTTTTACCCTCTTGAGTTTTAATGTTTATTAAGTTTGGAATTATAAATCTTTCAAAAGTTGCAAAATGAGCTTCATTTCTAAAGAATCGTGTTAAATTAGTAGTAACTAGATCTAAGAAATATTCTTTTTGAAATTTGTCCGAATTTATTAAGTCATATAATTGTTCTGGAGTATTGATATTTTCAAGCTCATGTATTGCATCATTAATTCGTCCTTTTAATACAACTTTATTTTTTTCATCAAATCGAATTCCGCTATTTTCATATATAAAATTGCAGAATTTCAGAAGAAGTTCATTGCTAATATTTAACATTTATAAGATCCAAATTTTGTAAATTTCCTTAATAAATAGTATTACTTAATGAGTATAAATGACTAATTAATTATACAATTTTTGTAAAATAATTGTACAATTAGGATTAATAGCTTAATTTAAATATTAATTTAAGGAATACATTTGTGAAGAGATGTTTATTATATTTTTTATTGATTTTAATGCTAATAACTTGTGATAGCAAAAGGAAAGATTTAGTGGAAAAAAAAGGAATATTTGCATCAATTGATACAAATAAAGGAAATATAGAGATTGAACTTTACTATAAAATTGCACCTCTAACAGTCATGAATTTTATAGGTCTTAGTGAAGGTACTATTAAAAATTCTGTTACAAGTCAGCCTTATTTTGAAAATATTATTTTTCATAGGGTTGTTGATGAATTTGTTATTCAGACAGGAGATCCTACCGGAACGGGTACTGGAGGTCCTGGTTATGTTTTTCCCGATGAATTAAACAAAAATTTGAGTCATAATGAACCAGGAATTGTTTCTATGGCTAATTCAGGTCCTGATACCAATGGGAGTCAGTTTTTTATTACTCTTGCAGATAATCTTACTTATCTTGATCTTAAGCATTCAATTTTTGGTAAGGTAGTTGAGGGAATGGATACGGTTCGTAATATACGTCAAGGAGATAAAATAGAGCGAGTAAAGATTATTCGTGTTGGTGAGGATGCAAAAGCTTTTAAAGTTGACAATGAAGAATTTTTAAAATTAAAAAAAAGTTATGAGTCAGAAAAGATTGCTGATGTTAAAAAATACATGGCTTCTCAGCTTGAAATAATTGACAAAGATTACAAAGATTTTCAAAAAGATAAAAGTGGTATCTTATATAAGATAAATAAACAAGGAAATGGCAAAAATGTTAAAAGTGGCAATATTGTAAAAGTAGACTATGAGGGATTTTTACTAAGTGGCGTAAAATTTGACAGTTCAATTGACAGAGGCAAGCCAATAGAGTTTGTGGTTGGGAGTGGTCAAGTGATTGAAGGTTGGGACGTAATGTTGTCGGATATGTGTGAGGGAGAGGAGAGAGTAGTAATAATTCCACCAAATCTTGCTTATGGAGAGAGAAGTATTGGTGACGTTATAAAAGCAAATTCTTTTTTGAAGTTTAATATTATTTTAAGGAAAATTAATTAATGTTTGATCAAGTTTTTTATAACGAAAATATTAAATATGAGCTTTATAGAAAATTTTTTCATATTTCTACTTTAGTATTTTTATTGTTTTATAAGTTAAATTTTTGGGTAGGTCTTGTATCTAGTCTATTTTTTATGTTTGCATATTTAATTTTGGAAATATTTAGAATTATGGAAATAAATTTATTTTTTTTAAGAGGTATATCAGAAATAATAATAAAGTCTAGAGAGGTATCTTCGTACAAAATATCTCTCTCTCCAATATTTTTGGTAGTGAGTATTTTTTGTACTTATTTTCTTATAGATAAGCCTTTTAGTTATATTGGGATATTTTCTGCATGTCTTGGAGATGGTCTTGCAAGTCTTGTTGGTAAACTAATTCCATCTTTTAAACTTGTAAATAATAAAACATTCTCAGGTAGTGTTGCTGTTTTTTTGGTTGCTTTTATTGTTTGTTATTACTTCTTTCCAAACTTTATAATAGCATCAGTTGTTGGGATTGGGGCTGTGCTTGTGGAGCTTTTTGATTTTGAAAAATACGATAATTTATTTTTGCCTGTAGGTGTAGCAACTTTATCTTTTATATTGATTGCTTAAGTTTTATAGCCAATAGAAGAAAACTTTTCCTGATTCTTTTAAGTACATTGGTATTCCTATAGAGATTGGGATGAATGCATAGGTTATTTCTATAAAATTGAGATAAATTCCTGATACTATTAGTGATATTGATATAAAAAGTAAAAAGTAGCTTAGGTTTTTTTTCCTTAAGCATGATACTAAAAAGTTTATAGGTATTAGTAATAAAAACAAATAAACGTAAAATCTATTGTTTGCTGTTGGAGAGAGAAAATCCTTTGTGTATTCATATGCATTAATAGGGGCTAAAGAGTTATAGATCATTGAAAAAGTGAAAATTAAGTAAATAGCGTAGGTTATTGATTTTATTTGAAAATCACATATATACAGGCTTAAGAAGAATAAATTTAGTAAAGAAAATACGGTTATTAAGTGATAAAATTTCATAAGATAATAAAATTCTAGGCTTAATATATTACTTAAAAGATAATATTTAAAAATTGAAATAGGTTCAAGTATATATGAAAGAATGAAACAATAAAAGAATACGAATTGTATATTATTTGTTCTTTTATAGTTGATGCATGTCCAAATAGATCCTATGATTCCAATGCTGAAAATAAAAAATTTATTGACCAAAATCGATAAATTCTTATTATATATTTTAATAATATAGGTATAGAACTTTATATTAAAGTTTACATAATACATGAATATTGATATAACAATTATTCCTAAGACAAAGGTTATTAACAGGAAAATATTTAATTTTGCAAAGAGTGTTTTCATCTGAATTCCCAAGAACGTATGTCTCTTTTCATTTTAATTATTTTTTTTATTTCAGCATCAAGTTTTGCAAAGAAATCTATTTTAGTTTTTTTTTCAATTAAATTAACGTTTACAACGTAATTTCTGAGTTCTAAGTCTTGAGCCTTTTCATTTGGAATAATAAAAGCCAATATATCATAAAAGTTGTTATTGTTTAATGATAGCACTATTTTATAAAAATTTTTTGGGACTAGAATTTTATTCTTTCCAATAAATCCTTTATTTTCTGTTAAAATTCCTGCACTAACAATATAAATCTTTTCTTTTAAAATAGCCCATTTTCTAACTAATTGTTCAAGTTTGAGCCAGATTCCTGAGTTGAATTCTCTTTGTTGAGGAGATATGTTTGATAGAAAATAGGTATCTAGCATTGCATCTTTAGAAAAAGACATATCAGCAGAACTGACAATATGCCCTCTATCATATCCGCTTTTTAGGTAATCACTTAGTTTGGGAGCAATGCCCTTAATATCTTGGTCTTCAAAAAAATTTTTACTTCTCGTTATTTTTTTTTCTCTAAGCAAGGTTAAAGCTAATTCAACCATTTCTCTTTTTAATTGGTAAGCTACCCATTCTGATTGTCTTGCACTCTCAGCATACCCTAAAGAGTAGTATTTTTTATGTATCACTTGGGTAGTAAGATATCCTTTTGGTAAGAGGTATTCTTCTTTTAATTCAGTTGGGATTTCAGGTTCGTAAATTTTATCTTTGAGTTTTCTTAAATAATTGTAGGCTATTTCTTTTATGTTATTTAAGATTTTAGGATTTTGATATAAGAATAAAAAGCCCAATAAGATTAATATGTAAAAACAGAATAAAATTTTTAGTCTTTTTTTCATGAGCTTACCTCGTTGCTATTTTTAAGATTATATCTGATTCCGAAATCAAAAGAAATATTGAATGTATCAAGAAATAAACACTCAATTTTTGAATATATGTTTAAGTAAGGTGTAGCTTTTTTTGTAGAGAATTCAAAAAATATATATGGTTCTATTACATAAGGTAATTTGTTATAGAATTTGAAATCCCCTATTAAGTTTGTTGAAAGGTAAAGTCGTCCCCCAATACCCATGGTAGAAGATGAATATTTCATTTTTTTAGACAAATTTATGATATGCCAGTTTATTCCTGTGCCAATGTAAGAGCTTGAGTATTTAACTTTTTTAGAGATGTTATATTCTTGAATCATTAGGATCATACAAACAACCAGAAAATCAAAATTGTTGATGGCAAATATGTAATAAGGTCTAAATATTATGTGATTGACTTTTGAATTTAAAAAAAATCCTGTTCCAAGTCCTGTTCCTGTTGAATAGATAAATCCTCTCTTTACTGAGAAAAAATCATTTTCATTATTAGTTGATTTTTCTTTTAATAATATACTTTTTTTATTATTTATTTCATCTTTTTTGTGTCCCTCATTATTTGAAGAATATAAGCTGGCACATAGCAATAAAAAGCAAAATTCGATTAGTTTTTTCATAATTAAATTTATTTAAATAATATAAAATAATTTGAAAATAAAGAAGAGGAGGGAATCGGTGTTTAATGTTTGTATTATGATAGAATTAATTTAAGTACTTAGGAGGTTTAAGGTTATGTTTTTAAATTTTTTAAAAAAGGAGCTTATTTTTATATCTGATAAAATAAATTCTAAGGAAGAAGCAATAAAATTTTTAGTTGATCAAGTGAGTAAAAGAGGTTATACTCATGATAAAACAAGATTCCTTCAGGGGTTACTTGAGAGAGAAAATATTGGTGATACATCTTGGGAGAATGGAGTTGCTATTCCACATTTTATAGGAGATGTTGTTAAATCAAGTTTTATTTCATTGCTTTACATAAAAGGCGATGGCATAAAATGGTCTGATGATAATCCCCCTGTTAATTTAATATTTTTAATTTGTATGTCAAAAAGTCAGCAAGGTAATGATCATATTAAGTCGATAGCTTTCATAGCCAAATTATTTGAGAATGATGATTTTAAAAATATATTAAAAGTTATGAAAAGTACCGATGAAATTTATTCTTATATAGAAAATGTTGAGAGGTCATCTACAGATGATACGACAAGTGTTTCTAAATCAGAAAAAATAGTGGCTGTTTGTGCTTGTCCTGTGGGAATTGCTCATACATATATTGCTGCTAAAAAGCTCGAAGTTGAGGCTAAGAGACAAGGGTACATCCTTAAAGTTGAGACCCAAGGTTCTATTGGTATTGATAATCCTTTAACAGAGACAGAGATTAAAGACGCTGATGTTATAATACTTGCGGTGGATAAGGATGTTGATGAAGAAAGATTTGATGGCAAGAGAGTTTATAAGGTCTCAACTGCAAAGGCTATCAACAATGTAGAAAATGTTATTAAAGAAGCATTTAGTGCTCCCATATTGAATTATAAAAATGTTCATTCTCTTAAAGGTATGTCTGGTAGTAGTAGAACTGGTTTTTATAAGTACTTAATGAGTGGCGTCTCTCCTATGATTCCAATTGTGGCAAGTGGTGGTATTTTAATAGCTCTTGGTATATCCTTGGCAGGGATTGGTTCTGATGGTCCAAATTTTGATAAGTATCCTTTTTATAAAACAATTACAGATATTGGTGGTGTGGCTTTTGGTATGATGTTGCCAATACTTTCAGGGTTTATTGCTATGGCAATTGCCGATAAGCCAGGTCTTGCACCAGGTCTTGTGGGGGGTGTGCTTGCCAGAGATGTTAAAGCAGGATTTTTAGGGGCAATACTTGTAGGTTTTATGGCGGGTTTTGTTGCTAAATGGATAGCAAAGAGAAAGATTCCTGAATGGCTTAGACCCGTGATGCCTATATTTGTAATTCCGTTAATAAGTACTATTATTGTTGGATTTTTCATGATTTATGTAGGTGTTTATATTGGCCAATTCATGGAATTGCTTGAGAATGGCCTTAAAGCTCTTCAAAATAATTCAGAAACTTATGGTATTATAGGAAAATTATTTCTTGGATTAATACTTGGTGCTATGGTAGCAATTGATATGGGAGGACCTTTTAATAAAGTTGCATTCCTTTTTGGTGTTGGTATGATTCCCCAAGTTCCACAAATAATGGGTATGGTTGCATCAGCTATTCCTGTTCCTCCTATGGCTATGGGACTTGCTACTCTAATTATGCCTAAATTATTTGAAGAGGAAGAGCGAGAGTCTGGAAAAATATCGTTCTTAATTTCGTTTATTGGTATTAGTGAAGGTGCTATTCCTTTTGCTGCTAGTGATCCGGCGAGAGTGTTGCCTTCAATAGTGCTTGGCGGTGCTGTTGCAAGTATCATTGCGGCATTTTTGGGTGTTGCAGACCATGCTCCGCATGGAGGGCCAATAGTTCTTCCTGTTGTTGATAACAAATTGGGTTTTATTATTGCAATAGCTGTTGGTGTTGCCGTTGCAACAAGTTTGGTTATTTTTTTAAAATCTTTAAAAGTGAAAGAATCTAGATGAGAGCTGATAATATATTTTTGATGAAAAATGAAATTAAGGAATATGATTGGGGTGGAACTAGTTTCATCCCTTCTCTTTTGGGACAAAAAGAAGATGGGTTGCCTAAAGCTGAGATGTGGCTTGGAGCACATAAGACATTTTCTAGTAAAATATTAGTTGATGGTCAGTACGTTTCTCTTTGTGATTTTTTGGAAAATCATAAAGAGTTTTTGGGATGTGAGAGTGAATTATCATTTTTATTTAAAGTTCTCTCAGCCCAAAAGCCTTTATCAATTCAAATACATCCTTCAAAAGATATTGCTTTAAAAGGCTTTGAACTTGAGAACGATAAGGGGATAGATATTAATGATTCTAAGCGAATTTATAAGGATAAAAATCCAAAGATAGAACTTGTTTATGCATTAAGTGATTTTTATGCTCTTAAGGGATTTCTTCCTCTTTTTGAAATCAAGAGTATATATAAAAAATTGAAATTAGATTTTCATTTTGCAACCCATAAAGAATTTATAAAAATTATATTTAGTTTGCAAAAGTTTGAAATTGAGAATGCCATTAGTCGAGTGAAAAAAAATTTAAGTTTCATAAATAATTTTAGGGCTTATTGGTTTAATGAAATTTATAAGATTTATGGGGCAGATATTGGTCTTTTGGTATTTTTAGGGATGTATATTTTTAAATTAAGTCCAGGTGAAGTGCTTTATACAGAGAGTCAAGAAGTTCATGCTTATCTTCAGGGTGATTGTCTTGAACTTATGACTAATTCTGACAATGTGATTAGGGCAGGTCTTACTACTAAATATATTGACAAAGATGAGATGCTTAAGGTTGGTAGATTTGAAGAGGGAGTATTTTCATTATTGAAGGGTAAGGAAATTGATGGTTTTAATGTATTTAAGCTTCCAGATACTAATTTAAGTTTATTTCAAAGAAATATAAATGAAGAGATCTGCCTTAAAAAGGATGGTGTAATGATATTGTTAGTTATGAATGGAGAAATTCAGATTAATAATGGGGTTTGCCTTAAGAGGGGCGAAAGCGTATTTATAGGAAATTGTGGTGAAAAATTATTAATATGTGGAAATGGAGAAATTTTTATTGCACTCTCTTTATAATGAGAAGTTGGTCTTTTGTATTTAGTAAGGAGCTATCATTTACATGAAAACTCTAATAAACCCGATTGCAAAGAATTTAAATCTTATTCCTTCAAATACTATTTTTGGTTTTGTGAGAAATATTGTTGGACCAAGTGTAGGATAAACTTTAAATCCTAATGATAAATTTCTTATAATTTTATATTCTATTGATAAAGGTAATCTGGTTACTATTCCTATCCTATCATAAGGAGAAGGTTCTGTAGTTCCAAGGGAAGTTAAATTTGCTTGTGACCAATCTGTTCCAATTCCAAAGCCTCCTCCAACTATTAAATATTCTCCTATTTGTTGTTTAAAAATTAGATCGATGGCAATTAAATTGTAAGGTTTAAAATTTGTAGGATTAAAGTATAAGAAACTACCATATCCAAAATCTATGTCTACATATGGAACTGAGATTAAAAGATTAATAAGAGGATTTCCAGTTCCTATTCCCGCTGCAAATGAGTAAGGATTTTTTTCCCTTTTCATTGCGTGAAAATTTGTAATGATTTGTGGTTTAGGTTCTTCAAGACTAGTTGTAGGTTCTTCAAGGGTATATTTAGGTTCTTCAAGGGTATATTTAGGTTCTTCAAGACTAGTTGTAGGTTCTTCAAGGGTATATTTAGGTTCTTCAAGACTAGTTGTAGGTTCTTCAAGGGTATATTTAGGTTCTTCAAGGGTATATTTAGGTTCTTCAAGGGTATATTTAGGCTCTTCAAGGTTAGGTTTATCATTTGTGATGCAGGTTGTTCCGTCATCTTCTTGTTTGCATCTGATGGAATAATTATTATTAGATTTAGAGAACGCAAAATGGTGTAAATTAAATATTAACAATAATATAAATATTTTTTGAGTATTGTTTTTCATCAATTTTCCTTTAAATGTATATTTTTATGAATCCAAAACCAAAAAATCCAAATCTTATTCCTTCCATTGATGTGGGTTTAAATATCATTGTTCCGCCAATTGTTGTTATAGCTTTGAATCCTATTACAACATTTGTCAAAAAACTGTATTCTAATATAATAGGAAGTCTAAGCACAATTCCTAACCTATTGTTAGATGAGGCTATTGAAAATTCTTCTTGTTTGTCTTGAGTATTTTCTTGTTTTATGTTTGAAATATTTTGTTCGTTTGGTTTTATTTGAGACAAGTCGATACCTATTCCAAGCCCACCGGTGAACATTGTACTCTGATAAATTTCTTCTTTAAATAGGATATCAGTTCCAAAAACAATATAAGGTATGAAATTGTTAGGATGTAATCCATTAAAGCCTCCATATCCAATATCTATGTCTACATATGGGAAATTAATTATGATATTAGTGATAGGGTTACCAATTCCAAAACCTATTCCGAATGATCTAAATTGGGTTTGTTGCTTATTTAATATCTTATTAAGATTTGATGTATTAATCGTTGTTGCAACAGATAAACTTGTTAAAAAAATCATAATCAGTTTTAATAGTGTCTTCATAAAATCTCCTTCAACTTATGTTCGATTAGGTGTGCACAATTTTTAAAATTATGTCTTATAAAATGTAAAAAATTTTTTCATCTCAACATGTTTTTAATGATTTTGAGTCATAAAAATTGAATTTGTTTTAATTGATGTCAATTTTTGGTATAACGTCAAAGTTAAACTCATAAATATTTTTCTGCACATTTCTTTCAAACATCTATTGTGAAATACAAACATATTTTTGCAACTTATAAAAATAAATATTAGAGCAAAGATTTATATTAAAAATATATTTGACATATTTTTAATATAAATATAAATTTAAGTATAGATTTGATTTGCAGGTTGATAAGGCTACTCTTTGCTCTTTCACATGGTTTTTAAAGATATATTTTTAATGTATGATCTTTATTTGGTGATTTTACTATTTTCTTATTAGTTAAAGATTATGATATTCATATTAGAGATCTAAATAGCATTGATTTGGATAATTAGTATAAAAAACAATACGATTTGACTTTAAGAGAAAAAAATCTTTTTTTATTTTATAAATTAATGACAGTTTGTCTATAATGATGGATTTTTCAAAAAGGGTGAGGTTTATGGGTAATTTTATTTCTTCAAAGGAAGAGGAATTTTCTAAGTGGTACTTAGATATAGTACAAAAGGCAAAACTTATTGATTATAGTCCTGTTAAAGGTTGTATGGTTATTATGCCTTATGGGTATGCTATTTGGGAGCAAATTAAGAGCATACTTGATAATAAATTTAAAGAGACAGGGCATGAGAATGCATATTTCCCATTGCTTATTCCTTATGAGTTTTTGGAGAGAGAAAGAGAACATGTTAAGGGATTCTCACCGGAACTTGCTGTTATAACAACTGCTGGTGGTGAAGAATTAGCAGAGCCTTTAGTTTTAAGACCCACTTCGGAGACAATTATTTGGAACATGTATAGCAAATGGATAAAATCTTATAGAGATTTGCCTGTTAAAATAAATCAATGGGCAAATATTATTCGTTGGGAAAAAAGAACAAGACCATTCCTTCGTACCACTGAATTTTTATGGCAAGAAGGTCATACTGCACATGAAACTTCTGGAGAAGCTTTGGAAGAGACTTTGTTTATTTTAAACCTTTATAAACGGTTTATTGAAGATTACTTAGCTATTCCTGTATTTTGTGGACAAAAGACAGAAAGAGAAAAATTTGCAGGTGCTGTGTCTACTTACACAATTGAAGCATTAATGCAAGATAAGAAAGCTTTACAAGCAGGAACATCTCATTATTTGGGATTAAATTTTGCCAAGGCTTTTGATGTTAAGTTTCAAAATAAGAAAGGTGAGATGGATTATGTTTTTGCTACTAGTTGGGGAGTTTCGACTAGGTTAATTGGGGCATTGATTATGGTTCATTCTGATAGTAAGGGTTTAATATTGCCACCAAAAATAGCACCAATTGAAATTATTATTGTTCCTATTTTTAAAAGAGATGATGAAGTTAATAAAAAAATTCTTGAGTATTCTACTACTATTTTTAATCTTTTAAAAGAAGCAAGGTTTAGAGTTGAGCTTGATAGAGATGTCAAAAATTCACCAGGATTTAGATTTGCTGCTGTGGAACTTAAAGGAATCCCAATACGAATTGAAGTAGGTTCTAATGATATTCTTATGGACTGTGTTACTGTTGCAAGAAGGGATCAAGATAAAAACTCTAAGTATCAAGTATCAGTTAAAGAGTTGCCATCGAAAATGAGACATGAGCTTGAAACTATGCAATGTGAATTATTTAATAGAGCATTAGAGTTTAGAAATTTGCATACCAAAGAAATTATTGGGTTTAAAGAGGATGACTATGATACTTTTAAGACTTATATCAATGAGCATTTAGGATTTGTACTCTCTTCATGGTGTGGAAATGAAGTATGTGAAGAGAGTATTAAAAATGATACAAAAGCTACAATACGATGCATTCCTGAAGATTTTCAAAATAGGCCTTTAAATAATCTAACTTGTATTTATTGCCATACAGCAGCCAAGCATCTTGTTTTATTTGCAAGATCTTATTAATGTTTAGTTTATTTAAAAACTAAACATTAGGTATCTTTTAATTCATTGAAATCTATTATTTGTATTATTGCAATATTGGAAGTGAAATCGATCATTAAAGCTAGAGATGTTAAAATTGGAAGTATTGGAATTATGTTAGAGTAGCTCAGTTCAATTCCTTTTGTATAAGTTGAGCATAGCATTGTAATTATATAAATTAAACTGTTTGGTATGTGTGGGAATGCGAAAATAAAAAGAAATGCCAATGTGCTCATATAACTTATTTCGTAAATTGATATAGGCAAACTAGAATAAGATTTTAAAATAATAAAAAATGAAATTGTTGAAATAAAAATTGTTCCAGATTTAGAGATAAAGTTGATTATTGGTATGTTTGTGATTATCGATTTTTTTATATTTATTCTTTCATTTTTAATATCTTCTATTAAAACAGAATAAGGGGCATAAGCATCCATTGTTAAACCCGCAAATATTATATTTTGGATGGATATTAGTATGTTCTTATATGATAATTTAAAATTTTTGGTTAATCTATAGCTAATCATTGGAATTATTATTAGTATAATAATGATTGTCCATGATGATAAAAAAATTATGCTATCTATGTAGTATTGATAATTTTTAAAATTTTTTAAGTTAGTAGTATATGCTGCTGTAATAAAAATAATCCCGAAGTGTAATAGTTTAACAACTATCCCGTTTGCATGATAAAAAAGATTTGAAAAGCTTAAAATAAGTTCTCTAGCAATTCTTCCCTTTTGTTTTGCATAATAAAAACTAGCACCAATAATTATTGATACAATATAAATACTTAAAAGATTTGGATTGTTATTTGTAAATATTATAAAAATATTTTTTGGGAAAAATGTTTCAAGAAATACTGTTTGATCAAATGTATATATATTTTGAATATTTTTATCTAATATTGGAATTCTTTGTGGTAAATATATTGTTGCAACTACAATTGATATGATTATTCCTATAATATTAACTAAGATTCCATAATAGATTGTTTTTCCAAATAATTTTCTGAATTTTTTATTTTCAATAATATTTTCTATACCAAGTGGGATTGAGAATATTAAAAAAGGGATTAAGGAGAGATAGGCTAATCTTATGAAGATGTGTGAGAGTGTATTGTAAGCCCCAGAAGGAAAAAATAATCCAAGCAGTATTCCAATAGGTATAATTAGAGAAAATTTTACTTTTGTATTCATAAATTGTTCCTTTGCGAGTTTGAAAAATAGTATTTATAGCATAATAAATCTTACTAGATTTTTTTGTAAATATAAACTTTGGTAATATTAATATTATTTATTATTAAAACATATAAGTAAGTCCGATTTTGGAGAGGAAAGTTCTTGTACAAGTATCCTGAATTAGTCAATACAGATTTGAATTTAAAGTTACCAGAGATTAATTCGTTAGAAGAACATGATAAAAAGTTCTTTGCGAATTATTATTATAAAAATCTTATTTTAAGTGATAAGGATATTGGTTCTAGGCTTTATAAAGCGTTGTTAGATTATTTAAGTTTACAGTCAGTTCAAGAAGGTGACAGGGTTGCCAAATATAGACAAATAATTAATATTTATTGGGGATTATTAAAATCAATAGCTGAAAATATTTTGAATTTGACAATTGAACAAAAAGTTTTATTGAGATTTGCTGCCCTTCTTCCAAATGCTCTTGGCAGTAAACTTAAGTCTTTAATTTCCAAGACTATTTGGGACAATAATTATAATGAACCATTTATCTATTTTGGTGAATGGATTTATGGCGTTAATGAATTGAAATTAAGAAAGCTTTCGACCGATGAATCAATGGGAAGCATTAAAGATGACGACATTAATAGGATATTGTTTAATAAGTGAGAAAAGCTTTTGGCCAATATTGATTTTACAAAGAGTACGCTTAATAAAAGTGATAAGGTAATAGCTGAAGCTATTGCTAATCTAAATAATATCTTTAAGTTTTTATTTGTTGAGACGTCATCTAATGATGAAATATTTACAAATAAATGTATAGTAAGCAAAATTTATTCTTATGATATTTGAAAACCTTTAAATTTTGCTTCTCATTATATTGATAAGTTTGTAAAAGCTAACAAGGAGATTGTATCTTTAATGTCTCAGATTGAGAAGGCAAATAAGGAGCTTCTTGAGATTAAAGATAAAATCCAAGAAATTGATATTCCCAATTCTTATGCTATTGCAGTTGAAGAGATTGGATCTTTAATGGAGGCTAATAAACTCACTATTGGACCTAGGGGTAATCACTTTCCAATATTATTTAAAAATAATGTGATTGCAAATCCTCAATTTTTTGGTAGTAGAGAAAGAGTCATTCAGCTTGTTAGAGAAATTGAAAATATTCAGCCTAGAATTTTTTATAAAAGTTATAAAGAAGATTTATTAAGGATTGTTCCTTATTTTATATTAATATCATCTTATGGTGAGAGGGGAATTTGTTGGAAGTCTGTTGATGTTAAAAATCGAGCTAAGGGACGAGGTAAAATATTAATACCTATGTATGCTAAAGATTTAAGAAAAGCTATCATTTTAGATATTGGAGATTTTTTTTGGGAACTTGCAAAAGATCAAGCATCTTTTAGGTGGATGGAAACAGGGATAACCGGTCAGTATTATGAATACTATTCTAAATTTATTAAGAAAGGTAATATTAAAAATTTCTTTTTAGATGACTATTTTCTTTGTTTAGATAAAGAAAGCAAGGGAATTCAAAAAGTTGAGAAGATGGTTTACGGAATAATGTGGTGCAATGCTCCTTTTTCTAAAGATTAAAAGGAGGAGCTTAGTAAGAAATCTTTTTTATATAGGTAACTTTTTGAAAAAGATAAAAATATTAAAATGTCAAGTGAGTATTAATTATTTTATATTATTTTGTACTTTTTTAGGATGTTTTTTATATTTTTGTTTTTTAAATTCTTAATTTGTTTTTTGTATTTATCTTTAATATAAGCATTTTTTTTAAGTAGTAGCTCGATTAAATTAATATTTTCAATTTCTATTGCGGCTTGTATAGGTGTTTTTCCATTTTTAAGAGCAAGGCTTAAGTCGGCTCCTTTTTCTTTTAAAAGATTAAATATTTTTTCATTGTTTAGGTATATTGCCCAAAATATTGATGGATATTCTGTTTCGTCTATTTGGTTGATTTTAATTCCGTAGTCTATTAATGTTTTGGTAGTCTGAAAATCATTATTGATTATTGAAATTGATAGAGGAGATATTTTGTATTGAAAATTTATTTCTGCTGAGAGATTTAGGGCTATTAAAGTACCTTTTATATTTTGGAAGTATACAGATGTGATTAGAAAATCATTTTTTATTTTTTGTAACTCTTTTAAAATATTGGTATTATTTAGGTCTATTGACTCTATAAAACTGTCTAGCTTTGCTTTATCTATTTCATATTCTTTATTGCTAAGATTATAAATTGTTTTTGATAATTCTTTTATTATTTTTGTGTTTTCATTTGCATTTAAGAATGTAATAAATTGTGTTAATAGTAGTATGAATATTATTTTCATTGACTTTTACCTTTAAATAGTTTTCTGAGATTGTTTTTTAATTATATCTTGATTAGACTGAGCATTATTAAACAGTATAACTGCAATTTTATCCTTGTCATCAATTATTATTAAATCGTCTTTAACATTTTTAGGGGATATGAATATGAGTTGTAAGGCATTGTCTGTATAGTCTAGTAGACAAAAATATTTTTTGCTTTCCTTAGTCATTAATTTGATAGCTTTTTTATATGAAATTTGTAAATTTGGACTAAGCCCTATTATTTCAAATGTTCCAGAACTTGGAAAATTATAAATTTTTTTATCTACTTTCCAAACGAAAGTTTGATCGCTCTTAAATTCAATATTTCCGTATTGTGTATTTATTAATGTTCCATAAGATATTAATCTATTTATTAGATTTTGATTTTGTTTTTTTGATTCAAGGATAATTTTTTCGACATTTTGTTCAATAATAACGAATTTTGACTCAAAATTATGTTCTTTAACTTTTATGATTGACTTGTAGTAATTTTGAGTTTCTTTTGTTAAGAGAATAAAATCTTCCTCTGAAGTTTTAGATCTAAATAAAAACCCATTAGGTTTTACTTCCTCAACAACATCGAATTTGAAATGTAAGCTTAATTCAGGTATATTGATTTTTATTTCATTTTTGGGAGTAAAAAACAACCCATACTCTTCTCTTAGTAAGTTAGTGTTATAAGTGTTATAGGCGATCATTTTTTCATAGTAAAGTGGTCTTAAGTATTTAATATTTTTAAATGTATTGATTATGTCATTCTGTGAGACTTGATCTAGTGGACTTGTGAGTATTGTACCTGTAATATTATCGAAAACCTCAAGTGCATAATCAAAAACATAACCTTTATATCCATCTTTTGTTAAGACGTATAGCCATTTTCCTTTAAGGGATCCTGCTTCTGTTTCTTTCCCGATGTGTATAATTTTCAATATAGCTTCTTTCGAAATTCTATATATTATGTTTTCTCTATAACTGTCTGGAGATGTTCTTAAGGGTAAGAGATCTTTTTTACTTATGGCATATTTGTTTACGTATGGTTGAATACTTAGCTTGAAATTTTCTGCTTCTTTTTTTGTTTGAAACTCTTCTATCGTAAATTTATGTACGATAAATTTTATTCCATTATAGTTTATTGTTACTGTTTGTTTCTCTTGATTAGCATCTTCTATTTTGACAAGTGAGCCATTTGGCAATTTTTCTCTATTTTTTGAGTCTAGGACAACACCATATTTGTTGTTTTTATTAAAACAAGATAAAAATAATATTAGCAATAAGATATAAATTAATTTTTTATTCATGTTAAAATCCTGATAGTTTTTATTGACCTTAAGGTGTGTTTTGTTATACATGACCTTTATTATATAATAAAAATAATGAAGTTATTAATTCAAGCGTTTGGACTAATGCTGGTTTTTAGCTGTTGTAAGATTAAGCAGAGCGAAATTCAAAGTCTCTTAGGTCTTTTAGAAGAGTCAAGTAAAAAAGGTTTAGATAGATTTCTTATTGTTGATAGGATAGTCGATATTCATATGCGCAATAAAGATTATCAAGATGCTTTAAGGTCTGTAAATCAAGAAATTGCTCATGATGAGAGTAGAGAATATTATCCCTTATATTTTTATTTGATGGGTAATATATATTCTTCCATTAAGGAAGACTTAGTGGCGTTTACCTATTATAGATATGTTGTTGATAATTTTGATGATTACATTTATGAAAATAGCTCTGTAAAATTAGATATTGCAAAAAGAGTTATCAATTTAAATATTGAAGCTAGGCACAAAATACGTTATTATAAGCTATTGCTTGATAATCATGCAGAAAGTCTTACTAATGCAGATAGGGGTAATTATTATTACAATCTTGCTTTAAGTTTAGAGAATATTCAAAATTATGATGAGGCGTATTTTTATTATAATAAATTGCTTTCAATACCAAGGTCAGACTTAAGAATAGATTCAATAGACTATTCTGGTGTGATTACTAAGATTAATTATTATAATAATCCAGATTTTATAATTTATAGAAATTTAAATGACTTGATTCAAGATGTTAAAAGATATATTTTTTCTGGGAATACCACAAAATTATTGAGTATAAGGGATAAACATAATTTTTTTATTCAAAGTTGGGATCAAAGGGGTGGTAAAAGCAATTCAATTAATACAAACAGTTTTTTGACAACGATGATTAAGCTTGGAAGTAGGCGAAGGAATGGAATACAGTTTGCAAGTAGTTTTGAGGCCGATTCTAGTGATGATATATCTTATCTTGGATCTAGTGGTTGGGAGCACATTTGGGAATGGTATTTTGTCTTTAAAAAAATTTCTTATCCAAAAGATCCAGAAATTAATAATGGTTGGGCTTGGATAGGTGTTTATCTGGGGAAAAAGTAGGGAGTTTTAATGTGAATTTACTAAGTAGACTTTTGAGTTTTTTATTTTTATTTTATTCTAATGTCTCTATTGTAAATGATTCTTTATCTAAGTCTAGCATAAAGAGAACAATTGATTGGGATACAAAGATCATTTATTTTGATATTATTAAACCGGTAGATGAGGATAAATTTGGCAGAGTTGGGCTTGATTCTACGTCTAGATTAGTGTTTAGCGTTAATGATTTTAAGGATACTTTAATAAGACAGTCTCTTTTTGAAATGATAATTGATTCTGATAATACTTTTAAGGATTATTTTGATTCTGATCCCCATTTAATACTTTATTTTTCAGGACTTGATAGCATTTTGAAGAGAGGATATACGAAATATTCAGAAGATTTGAAAAGCATAACTGTTAGATATGAGCTTTGTCTTTTTCCTGATTTTGTGAACTTGTTTATAGCTCATAGTAAGCCTTATATGGCTTTTTATCCATTGATGAATACAAGTGTTGATCAATTTGTTTATACTGGAATTATTATTTATGCTGGCGATGATTATCAATTTTCCTCAGGTGGCGTTGTAAAATTAACTGATGCTTTTTTTATTAAGATTTATGATGAAAATATTAAGCTTTATTTTGATAAAAAAATGGTTGAGCCAGATGCACTTAGGAAGTGGGGAATGCTTGAATATACGAATGACATCTCTTATAAAAATAAAGATAGAGTTGGAAATTATCCTTTAAGGTTAATTGCTAAAGGAGTTTATGGTAAAAATCATTCAGATATCATACTTGATAAGTATTCTATTAATAAGATATTTTCAAATAAAAATACTGTTAATCTTTTAAGAGAGGGTAAGCTTGTTGTTATTAAATAAGAGTCTGGAAATATAGTTTGGGGGCTTGTCTTTTTTAAGATAATAAATTAACATGATATAAGAGTTTATTATAAAGGGAAGTAATGCCCTTATAGCTCAGGTGGTAGAGCACCACCATGGTAAGGTGGCGGTCGTCGGTTCAAATCCGATTGAGGGCTTTTTGTAGTCAGGAGTGTTATTATGGGCAAGAAGAAAGGTAAAGGTGCTGTTGAGCTTATAGCTTTAGTATGTGAGGAAACAGGAATTAGAAATTATACGACTACTAAGAATAGGCGTAATAAACAAGAAAAATTAGAATTAATGAAGTATTGTCCAGTTCTCAGGAAGCATACTCTTCATAAAGAAGGTAAAATAAAATAATTAAAGTGATAGGTCAGTAGTTCAAGGGCAGAACGGTGGTCTCCAAAACCGCATGTTGGGGGTTCGAGTCCCTCCTGGCCTGTTGTCTGTATTGTTAAAGAGAGGCTTTTAAATGTTTAAATTTGTTAAAGAGAGTGTTTTGGAACTTAAAAAAATAACATGGCCTAAGTATGGTGAAGTAATAGGCAGCGGAAAACAGGTTTTTTGGTTGGTTGTTTTTATTTCTATTTTTTTAGGTATAGTAGATTATATCATGTATCTTGCTATAACTTATGTATTTTAAGGAAAGATTATGTCCAGGGCCTGGTATGTGTTACAGACTTTTTCTCAGTATGAGAGAAAGGTAGAACAAGAGATAAAACTTTTGATCAGTGAGGGCGTTTTTGGTAGTAATGTTTTAGATGTTAAGGCCCCTATTGAAAGGGTAGAAGAGGTAAAAAACGGAAAAAAGCGGATACGGGAGAGAAGGATTTGGCCGGGTTATATTCTCATTGAGTTAGATCTGCCTGAACAGGAGTGGAAAAGCACTGTAGCTAATATTATTAAGATACCGGGTGTTGTCAATTTTGTTGGTACTAATAAAGAGCAAAAACCTTTTCCAATTAGTGATGAGGAAGTTAAGAGTGTTTTTATGCTTGCTGGAGAGATTAAGGCAGATAAATCTATTTTTATACTTTATGATTTTGAAGAAGGTGAGAAAGTTAGAATTAAAGGAGGTCCTTTTGATTCTTTTGAGGGTGTTATTGGATCTATCGACTATGAAAAAAAGAAATTGAAGGTTGCAGTTCAAATTTTTGGGAGATCAACTCCTGTTGAGGTTGATTTTCAGCATATAGAAAAAGTTTAATAATTAGTATATTAATGGGAGCTTAAAGGCGTTATTACCATAAGGAGTTATTTATGTCTAAGAAAAAAAGAGAAGTTGCTTGGATTAAGCTTCAAGTTCCAGCTGCTCAAGCTGCTCCAGGAGCTAAGATAGGTCAAGCCCTTGGACCTCATGGTGTTAGTGGGCCTCAGTTTGTTAAGGAATTTAATGAGAGAACAGCAAAAATGGAGCCAGGGATTATCGTTCCTGTTATTATTACTGTTTATGCTGATAAGAGTTTTTCATTTATTGTAAAAACTCCTCCGGCTTCAGTTTTGATTAAGAAGGCTGTTGGTATAGAGACAGGTTCTAAAAAATCAAATACAGAAAAGGTTGGAACTATATCAAAAGAAAAAGTAATGGAAATTGCAAGGGTTAAGATGCCTGATTTAAATGCAAAAACTGAACTTGCTGCATTTAAAATCATTGCAGGGAGTGCTCGTTCTATGGGTGTTGAGGTGGAAAAATAATGGCTAAGAGTGGAAAAAAATATATTCAGGCTCTATCTAAGGTAGATAAGCTTAAATCTTACAGCATAGATGATGCAATCTCTTTATTAAAAGAGATCAAATTTGTTAAATTTGATGAAACTATAGATGTATCTGTTAATCTCAATTTAAAGAAGAATCATACAGTTAGAGATACAGTTGTTTTGCCAAATCAGTTTATGAGAGAAAAGCGAATACTTGTTTTTGCAAAGGGTGATAAAGCTGAGGAAGCAAGGGAAGCTGGTGCTACTTATGTTGGAGATGATGATCTTATTAATAAGGTTAAAGGTGGTTTTAGTGAGTTTGATGTTGTTGTTGCAACACCTGATATGATGAAAGATGTGGGGAAGCTTGGTCCTATCTTAGGTAAGAGAGGTTTAATGCCAAATCCTAAGACACAAACGATTACAAATGATTTAAAGGGTACAATAGCTAGTCTTAAGAAGGGACGTACAGAGTTTAGGGCAAATAAAAATGGTGTTATCAATTTTTCTGTTGGTAAATCTTCTATGGATAATAATAAGGTGAAGGAAAATTATGATGAATTTATTAAGGAATTACTTAAAAGACGCCCAAGCGATTTAAAAGGTACTTTTGTAGATAGTGTTTATATGTCATCTACCATGGGACCTTCTGTGAAGATTGATTTTGTTTAGGAGTTGAATTATGCATGCAAAGATAAATCCTAAAAAGGTTGAAATGTTTAATTTGTTGAAAGAGTTTTTAGATGGTAAGGATAATGTTTTTTTTCTAGATTACAGGGGTTTAACAGTAGCAACGCTTACTGAGTTGAGAAATAGAGTTGAAAATGAGAAGGGTGAATTAAAGGTTGTAAAAAACAATATAATGAAGCGTGTTTTAAAAGATAAACATATGGAAGGTCTTGATTCTTATCTTTTAGGACCAACAGCTGTTGTTACCGCTGTTGATGAAGCTAATGTGATTGCAAAAATTTTTTATGAGTTTGTTAAAACTAGTTCTTTAAAAGTTAAGGGAGGTTTTGTTTTAGGAGAGGTTTATGATGAGGCTAAACTTAATGCGTATAGTAAACTTCCTACTAAAAAGGAATCTATTTCTTTATTTATGAGTGTGCTTAAAGCACCAATTTCAAAACTTGCAAGAACTTTAAAGGCTTTATCTGATGTTAAAGATGTTAAAGTTTAATCAGAACAGTGTTAGTCTTAATACAGTGCATGCTATCACTGTTTGAAATAATGTGAATGAAAGGAGTTAAGTTAATATGGCACTAAGTAAAGAAGATATTTTAACATGGCTTGAGGAAGCCAAGACATCTGAAGTTGTTGAGCTTATAACAGCTATTGAGGAAAAATTTGGAGTTACTGCTGCTGCAGTTGCTGTTGCTACTGGATCTGGTTCTGCTGCAGGTGATGCTGAAGAACAAACTGAATTTGATGTAATGCTTATGTCTTTTGGAGATAGTAAAATAAACGTTATTAAAGAAGTAAGAGCTGTTACTGGACTTGGACTTGGAGAGGCTAAAGCTTTAGTTGAATCTGCACCTAAGGCAGTTAAGGAAGGTGTTTCAAAAGCAGATGCTGAGGATATAAAGAAGAAACTAGAAGCAGTTGGTGCAAAAGTTGAAATTAAATAAAACATTAAAAATATGCCAGAATTGTTATTCCACATGTCATTTTAGTGGCATGTGGTTTATTGTGTCTTAAAAAAGGAGTCTTTTAATGATAAAAAGGGTTCATCTAGGACAAGGAAAAGCCGAAGAAATCTTAGACTTACCTAACCTAATAGAAATACAATTGAATTCTTATGAAAAATTTTTGCAGCTTGATAGATTAAAGAATAATAAACCTTTGCTTAATGAAGGCCTTGAATCTGTTTTTAGGGATGTTTTTCCTATGAAAAGTAGCAATGGTGACGTTGCGCTTGAATATGAGAAATACTATGTTGAATATGATTCTCTTAGTTTTACTGAAAAAGAATGCAAAAGAAAGGGCCAAAGTTATGAGGCTGTTTTAAAGATAAGATTAAATTTGCAGTTTCTAACAACAGGAGAGATAAGACAAAAAGATGTCTATATGGGGACTATTCCTTTAATGACTGATAGAGGGACTTTTATTGTTAATGGTGCTGAGAGAGTAATTGTATCGCAGATTCATAGATCCCCTGGGGTTGTTTTTTACAAGGAAAAAGACTTGTATTATGCTCGTATTATTCCTTATCGTGGTTCTTGGTTGGAATTTGAGATCGACTCAAAAAAAGATTACCTTTATGTTAAGATAGACAGAAAAAAAAGAATACTTGTTACTCTTTTCTTAAGAGCTTTAGGTCTTGATACTAGAGAAAAGATAATTGAAACTTTTTATAAGATTAAAAAAATTGAAGTAAATGACGATACTAAAAGAGAAATTACAGGGCAATATTTAGCAGTAAACATTACCATAAAAGAAAATATGACTTATCGTGCAGGTGATAAAATAACTTTGCAAGATATTGAAGATTTCTTGCAAAATGGGGTAAAAGAAATAAATCTTATTGATTTTGATGGATATGATAGTGTTCCTGGCAAACATTTTATCAGTTCCGATGTTATTTTGAACTGTTTCGAGAAGGAAGATGCTTATTTTTCTTTAAAGGATGGTTTTAAGGAGCTTTCAAGGGAATCTGTGATGCTTGCGGTTTATAGTGTGCTTTTACCTGGAGAGCCAATATCCATTGATAATGCTGAGAATGATTTAAGAACTGTGTTTTTTTCAGAGAAGAGATATGATCTTGGTCATGTGGGACGATATAAGCTTTCTAAAAAGTTTGGTCTTAATGACTTAACGACTTCAGTTCTTACTATTACAGATATAGTAAATACGATATCTCATCTTTTAAGAATATATGATGGGCATGATGTTCTTGATGACATTGATCATCTTGGAAATAGAAGAGTTCGTTCTGTTGGTGAATTGCTTACAAATATATATAAAGGCGCAATGTCAAGAGTAGAAAAAATTGCAAAAGATAGAATGTCTAATAAAGAAGTGTTTAATCTTAAACCCCAAGAATTAATAAGTGTTAAGCCGATTGTTTCTGCTGTTAAAGAATTTTTTGCAACCAGTCAGCTTTCACAATTTATGGATCAGGTTAATCCTTTAGCTGAATTAACGCATAAAAGGCGTCTTAATGCTTTAGGTCCCGGAGGACTCTCAAGAGATCGTGCAGGTTTTGAAGTAAGGGATGTGCATTATACCCATTATGGTAGAATGTGTCCTATTGAAACTCCTGAGGGCCCAAATATTGGGCTTATTGTTTCTTTAGCTACGTATGCAAAGGTGAATGATTATGGGTTTCTAGAAACCCCTTATAGAAAAGTAGTTAATGGCAAGGTTACTGATGAGATCGAGTATTTGTCTGCAATTGATGAAGAGAAAAAATGTATTGCTCAGGCAAATGCGGCTGTTAATGCTGAGAGTAATTATATTGATGATTTAATTTCTGTTAGAGTTTCTGGTGATTATACTACAATGATTCCTAAGAATATTGATTATATGGATGTTTCACCTAGACAGTTAATTTCTGTTTCTTCGGCATTAATACCTTTTCTTGAACATAATGATGCAAACCGTGCCCTTATGGGTTCAAATATGCAACGTCAGGCAGTTCCTTTGTTATTTCCACAACCTCCTATTGTTGGTACTGGTATGGAGCGAATAGTTGCAAAGGATTCTGGTGTTGTTATTAAGGCAAAAAGATCAGGTACCGTTGTATTGGCAACGAGCAAAAGAATAGTTATCAGACCTGATAATGCTAATGATGAGCATGATTTAGATGAATATGAACTTGCAAAATATGAAAGGACAAATCAGGACACTTCTTTTAACCATTCAGTTTTAATTAAGGAAGGCCAAGTAGTTAATAAGGGTGAAATAATAGCTGATGGTCCTGCTACTAGATATGGAGAACTGGCCCTTGGGAACAATTTGTTGGTTGGTTTTATCCCTTGGAATGGATTCAATTATGAAGATGCTATATTAATCTCGGAGAGAATTGTAAAGGAAGACCTTTACACTTCAATTCATATTAAAGAATTTAGTATTGAGGTAAGGGAGACTAAGCTTGGGCCTGAGAAAGTTACAGCTGATATTCCCAATGTTAGTGGAAAGATATTAAATAAGCTTGATGAAAATGGAATTGTAAGGATAGGTACTTATGTAAAGCCGGGTGATATCTTGATTGGTAAGGTTACACCAAAATCAGAGGGAGACATTACTCCTGAATTTAAGCTTTTGACATCTATTTTTGGTGAAAAGGCTAAAGATGTTAAGAATAATTCACTCAAAGTACCACATGGTACTGAGGGTACTGTAATTGATGTTCAAAGAATTACTAAAGATGATGTTGGTAATCTTCCACCTGGTGTTGACGAAATATTAAAGGTTTATGTTGCCAAGAAAAGGAGACTTAAAGAGGGTGATAAAATGGCAGGAAGACATGGAAATAAGGGTGTAGTTGCAAAGATCCTTCCTGTTGAAGATATGCCATATCTTGCAGATGGAACTCCTCTTGATATATGTCTAAATCCTTTAGGAGTACCGTCTCGTATGAATATTGGGCAATTAATGGAATCTCAGCTTGGTCTTGCTGGTAAATATCTTAGTGAATATTATGATGTTCCTGTGTTTGAATCTGCTACAAATGAATGTGTTCAAGAAAAGTTGAAAAAAGCCGGATTTAATGAAACATCAAAGGCAATTTTATATGATGGATATACAGGGGAACCATTTGAGAATGAGGTAATGGTTGGGATTATATATATGCTTAAGCTGCATCACCTTGTTGACGATAAAATGCATGCAAGATCTACAGGTCCTTATTCACTTGTGTCTCAACAACCTCTTGGAGGAAAGGCACAATTTGGTGGTCAAAGGCTTGGAGAGATGGAAGTTTGGGCACTTGAAGCTTATGGAGCTGCTTATACTCTTCAAGAGCTCTTAACAGTAAAATCAGATGATATGTCAGGTAGAGTTAAAATATATGAGAATATTGTTAAAGGTATTCCTACCAATGTATCTGGAATTCCTGAATCTTTCAATGTTTTGATGCAAGAACTAAGAGGTCTTGGTTTTGATTTATCAATTTATGATGATAATGGCAATCAAATTCCTTTAACAGAAAAGGAAGAGGAATTAATTAATAAAACTTAGGTTTTGAGGGTTTTATGAAAGAGATAAAAGATTTTGAAAAGATAAGAATAAAGATAGCATCTCCTGATCAAATTAGGAGTTGGTCTTATGGAGAGGTTAAAAAATCTGAAACTATTAACTATAGAACTTTGAGACCTGAGAAAGATGGTCTTTTTTGCGAGAGAATTTTTGGAACTACTAAAGAATGGGAATGTTATTGTGGAAAGTTTAAGTCAATAAGGTATAAAGGTATTATTTGTGATCGTTGTAATGTTGAGGTAACTCATTTTAAAGTTAGACGTGAGAGAATGGGGCATATTGAACTCTCAGCTCCTGTTGCTCATATCTGGTATTATAAATATATTCCTTCTAGAATTGGTCTTTTACTTGATATTACGGCTTCTAATTTAAACTCTATTCTTTATTATGAAAAGTATATCGTAATTGAGCCAGGTGATACTGATCTTAAAAAGATGCAACTTTTAAATGAAGATGAATATTCTGAAGCAAAAGAGAGATATGGGATGTCTTTTAGTGCTTCAATGGGTGCTGAGGCCATTAAAACTTTACTTGAGAACCTTGATCTTGATGAACTTTCATCCAAGCTTAGACTTCAGATGATTGATAAAGATGATAAGACAGATAAAAAACTTTTAAGACGTCTTGAGATCATTGAAAATTTTAAAGTTTCTGGAAATAAGCCAGAATGGATGATTATGGATGTTCTTCCTGTTATTCCTCCAGAAATTAGACCGATGGTTCAGCTTGATGGTGGAAGATTTGCAACTTCTGATCTCAATGACCTCTATAGAAGAGTAATAAATAGAAATAATAGGTTAAGAAAACTTTTGCTTCTTAATGCACCTGAGATTATTGTCAGAAATGAAAAAAGAATGTTACAAGAATCAGTTGATTCTCTTTTTGATAATTCTCATAAGAGAAAGGTTGTGAAGGGTACATCCAATAGACCTCTTAAATCTCTCTCTGATGCACTAAAGGGTAAACAAGGTAGATTTAGGCAGAACCTTCTTGGAAAGAGAGTTGATTATTCAGGTCGTTCTGTAATTGTTGTGGGACCTGAACTTAAGCTACATCAATGTGGTATTCCTGCAAAGATGGCGCTTGAGCTTTTTAAACCATTTGTAATTAGAAAATTGATTGAGAGTGAATCCGTATTTAACATAAAGCGAGCAAAGAGTCTAATTGAACAAGAAGTAGATGAAGTATGGCAGATTTTAGACAATGTTATTAAAGAGCATCCTGTGCTTTTAAACCGGGCCCCAACACTTCACAGGCTGGGAATACAAGCTTTTGAACCAGTGTTAGTTGAAGGAAAGGCAATTAAATTACATCCTCTTGTTTGTCATGCATATAATGCTGACTTTGATGGTGATCAGATGGCTGTACATGTTCCTTTAACACCTGCAGCACAGGCTGAAAGTTGGGCTTTGATGTTGTCAACTAATAATTTGTTAAATCCTGCAAACGGACACCCTATTGTATTCCCATCTCAAGATATTGTATTAGGTCTTTATTACTTAACTATGGAGAGGAAAAATGTCGTGGGAGAAGGGCGTAAGTTCTCTAATTTTAATCATGTTCTTCTTGCGATTAATAATAAAAGTCTAGACTATAATGCACGGATTTATGTAAAGGTTGATGGTGAGTATATAGAAACTACGGCAGGATGTGTTGTATTTAACGAGGCTTTACCAGGGAAGATTTCATTTGTAAATAAAACCCTTAGTGATTATGAATTACAGAATTTGATTTCTGAAGTTTATGTTGTGTATGGTTCCTCTATTGTAATTGAGATGTTGGATATTATTAAGGAGCTTGGGTTTAAATATGCTACTAAATTTGGATGTACAATAAGTATGAGCGATATTATTGTGCCTGAAGAAAAGAAAGTATATGTGGATAAGGCTAATAGAGAAATTGCAAAAATTCAGAATGATTATACTAAAGGTGTTATTACTGGAGAAGAGAGATACAACAATGTTGTTTCTGTTTGGTCAAAGACAAATGAAGAGCTTACGAATAAGATGATGGAAATTCTTAAAAAAGATAGAGATGGATTTAATGTGATTTATATGATGGCAGATTCTGGTGCTCGTGGAAGTAGAAATCAGATAAGACAGCTTGCGGGAATGAGAGGATTGATGGCTAAAACTTCTGGAGATATTATTGAACTTCCAATTATTTCTAATTTTAAAGAAGGGCTTTCTGTTATAGAGTTCTTTATCTCTACAAATGGTGCAAGAAAGGGACTTGCAGATACAGCTCTTAAGACAGCGGATGCCGGGTATTTAACGCGAAGATTGGTAGATATTGCTCAAGATGTTGTTGTTAGAATAGAAGATTGTGGAACTATTAATGGTATAAAAGTTGAGGCTTTAAAGCATGGTGAAGAAATAGTTGAGCCTTTAAGAGAAAAAGCCGTTGGTAGTTATTCAATTGAGAGAATAAAAAGTCCTATTACGGGCGAGATTATTTTAGATGTAAATGAAGAAATTACAGAGGATAAGATAAAGTTATTGGAAACCGTTGGTATTGACAAGCTTGTAATTAGATCTGTTTTGACTTGCGAAGCTGAGCATGGAGTTTGTCAGAAATGTTATGGACGTGACTTTTCAAATAATAAGCCTGTTAATATTGGAGAGGCTGTTGGGATAATAGCAGCTCAGTCAATAGGTCAGCCAGGAACACAGCTTACCATGAGAACTTTTCACATTGGGGGAGTTGCACAGGCTGGTAGTGAAGATGATAAGATTGCGCTTAAAAACTCTTTCATTCTTAATGGACTAGAGGGATTTAATGTGCAAGTTGATGGCGGATTGCTTTTTACAAGAAAAGGAACTTTAAGAGTAATAAATGTTATTTATGAAGAAGATATTAAGGATATTAAAGAACTTAAGGTATTAGATTCTCAAAAGGTAATTAAGGGAATGCCTTTGTTTACAAGCAAGGATGGTATTGATGTATTATCATCTCATATTGGTTATGTTAAAATTAAAGATAACAAGCTGATGATTGTCTCTGAAGAGCAAGAGATATCTCTAAAGACTGGTACGAAACTTGAGGTAAATGTTGGTGATTATGTTGAGGCCGGGCGTGTAATTGGAACATTTGATCCATTTGCGGAACCAATTATTGCTGAAGTAAGGGGAAAAGTTAAATTTAAAGATATTATTTTAGGAACAACTCTTAAAGAAGAAATAAACCTTGAAACGGGAAATATTGAAAAGAGAATTACGGATCAAGTTTTTGAGTCTCTTGATCCTAGGATTTTAATTATTAATGATAGAGGAATTGAGATTGCATCCTATGTTCTTCCTGGGGATGCTTATCTGCAAGTTGAGGATGGACAAGACATTGATATAGGGGATATCATTGCTAAACTTTCCAAAGGTTCTGAAAAAACTCAAGATATTACTGGTGGTCTTCCTAGAGTTAATGATTTATTTGAAACAAGAATTCCAAAAAATTTGACTGAGATGGCTAAGGTAAGTGGAGTTGTTCAGTTTAAAGCGATTCAAAAAGGTAAAAGACTCATTAATGTTTTAGATGAGTATGGAGTTGAGCATAAGCATTATATTCCTGCTGGGAAACATCTTTTAGTTAGGGATGGAGACGTTGTTAAGGCTGGAGATATGCTTTGTGATGGAAGAATTAATCCTCATGATGTTCTTGAAATCCTTGGTGGAATTAGTTTGCAAGAATTTTTATTGGCAGAAATTCAGGATGTTTATAGGAAGCAGGGTGTAAGTATTAATGATAAGCATATTGGTGTGATCATTAAACAGATGATGAAGAAAGTTAAGATTGTATCTGTAGGTGATACTAATTTTGTTTATAATCAAAAGGTAGATAAGCATACTTTTTATGAGCAAAATAAAAGGGTAATTGAACAGGGTGGTGAGCCTGCAGTAGCTAGTCCAATCCTTATTGGGATAACAAAGGCATCTCTTAATATCGATTCATTTATTTCAGCTGCTTCTTTCCAAGAAACAACTAAAGTGTTAACAGATGCTTCAATTGCAGGTAGTGTCGATGATCTTAAAGGTCTTAAGGAGAATGTTGTGATTGGACATTTAATTCCTACCGGAACAGGTATGAATTTATATAAAAGAGTTAAGGTGAGGGAAAATTCAAGCTCTGAAATGTAGCTTGAAAATAAATTATATATTTGATACCATTTATTGGTAAAATTAGGAAAAAGGGAGCATAGATGCCTACAATCAATCAACTAATTAGGAAGCCAAGAAAGAGTCAAAAAGAAAAGACAGCATCTCCTGCGCTTCAAAATTGTCCTCAACGAAGAGGAATTTGTACTCGTGTAATGACGGTTACACCTAAGAAACCTAATTCAGCTTTAAGAAAAGTAGCTCGTGTTAGGCTTTCAAATGGATTTGAAGTAACAGCTTATATTCCAGGGATTGGTCATAATTTACAAGAGCATTCAGTTGTTTTAATTAGAGGTGGACGAGTTAAAGATTTGCCAGGTGTTAGGTACCATATCATCAGAGGAGCTAAGGATACTCTTGGTGTTAATAATCGGAAGCAAGGTCGTTCTAAGTATGGAACTAAGAAACCAAAAGCTTAAGAGGTATAAGTTGTATGTCAAGAAAGAGTAAAAAAATTAAAAAGAAAGTTTTTAAAGATTCTAAGTATGATTCTCAAGTTATTGCTAAATTTGTGAATAGAATGATGTATGATGGAAAAAAATCCATCAGTGAAGCCATAGTTTATAATTCAATTGATCTTCTTGCAGAAAAAACTGAGGAAGTTGATAAGGTTGCTGCCTTTAGTAAGGCATTAGATAATGTTAAACCATTGGTAGAGGTTAGAAGTAGAAGGGTTGGTGGTGCTACTTATCAAGTCCCAGTTGAAGTTAGAGAGGAAAGGCGTGAGGCTTTGGCAATGAAGTGGATTATTGCAGCTGCCAGAAAAGCAAGTGGAAAATCAATGCAAGAAAAATTGGGAAATGAACTTGTTAATTCTTATAATTCAACAGGTGTTGCTTTTAAAAAGAGGGAAGATACTCATAGAATGGCAGAGGCAAATAGAGCCTTCACACATTACAGATGGTAATAGTAAAAAACCTTTTTAATACATATTGTTGTGAGGTTCTTTGATTTTGGATATAATTAATCGGGGGGTATATACATATGTTAAAAAAAATTTTTTTGTTCTTTTTTATTCTTGGTTGTTCAGGTTCACAAGATCAAGCTTCGCTGTCTAATACTATTTCTGTCATTGTCGATGGGACCTTTGATGATAGAGGTTTTAATGAGAGTTCTTCCAATGCAATGACTCAAATTAAAGAAGAGTTTAAAAAAGTTAATATAATTCGAAAAGAATCCAAGATTTCTGATTATTTAGCAGATATTGGTGGATTGGAAGAAGGTGGTTCTAGTTTAATTTGGGGAGTTAGTTTTAAGTTTACAGATACGTTTTTGCAAAAAGCTCTTGAAAATACCAATGTGAATTATGGAATTATTGAAGGTGCTTACGCAGAAGGTGTTGAGTTGCCCAAAAATTTAGTGAATGTAAAATTTAGATCTGAGGAAGGAGCGTTTTTAGTTGGGTATTTGGCCGCTAAGGCATCTAAAACAGGTAAGATTGGGTTTATAGGTGGAATAGAAGGTGTAGTTATTAATGCATTCAGATATGGATATGAAGCTGGTGCTAAATATGCAAATAAGAATATTGAGATAAATTCCCAGTATGTGGGGACTTTCACTGATATCTCTCTTGGCCATTTAATGGCAAGTAAGATGTATGCTTCTGGAGTTGATATTATATTTACAGCAGCAGGCCTCTCAGGTCTTGGCGCTATTGAGGTTGCAAAAGAGCTTGGAAGTGGACATTACATTATTGGAGTTGATCAGGATCAGTCATATCTTGCACCTAATAATATACTTTTTTCATATGTTAAGAGGGTTGATGTGGTTATGTTAGATTTAATGAGATCTTATCTAGAGTTTGGCAAGTGGAATGGTGGAAATAGCTTAGAATTTGGAGTTAAAGATGGAGCACTTGATTTAGTTTTTAATAAATCAATAAATTCAGATTTAATCAAAGATTATGATCTTATTTCAAAAATTAAAGACAAAATAGTTGGTAATGAGATCAAAGTTCCTAAAGACGAAAAATCTTATGGTGACTTTGTTGTTAATCTGTGACATAAGAGTTAATATGACTATGAGGAGTTTTTACATGAATAAATTTATAATGTTCATTTTTGTTGTGTTAGCTTTTTTAAGTTGTGATAAAAAATCGTTGATTTCTAAGGGAAAGCCCATCATTTCTCTGGTAGCTGAAGGAACTTTTGATGACAAATCATTTGGTGAGGATGCTTGGAACGGTGCTAAAATGCTAGAAGAAGATTTTGGAGTTGAGATTATTGGCAAAGCTTCATCAAGTGCTGCTTATGCGAGTGATTTCGAAGATCTTAAAGATAAAGGTTCCAGCGTTATCTGGGGAGTTGGTTTTAGACTTCAAGAAGTTACTGAGCAGGCCGCTACCCTTAATAAAGATGTTAATTATGGAATTGTTGATGTTACTTATGAGGATGGTATAAAATTATCTGATAATTTGATTGGCCTCTCATTTAAAGTTGAAGAGGCTTCTTTTTTAGCTGGATATTTAGCTGCTAAGGCATCTAAAACAGGTAAGATTGGGTTTATAGGTGGAGTGGAAGGTGTAGTTATTAATGCATTCAGATATGGATATGAAGCTGGTGCTAAATATGCAAATAAAGATATTAAGTTAAATGCTCAGTATTTGGGATCATTTGTGGATTTATCTTTAGCTAGGACTATTTCTTTGAAGATGTACAAAGATGGTACAGATGTCATATTTGTAGCAGCAGGTCTTGCAGGTCTTGGTGCTATTGAGGTTTCAAAGGAACTTGGGACTGGATATTATATTGTTGGAGTTGATCAAGATCAGTCATATCTTGCACCTGATAATATTTTAACGTCAGTTGTTAAAAATGTTGGGAAAGCTATTTATGAAGTAACAAAGAATTATTTGAATACGAATGATTTTGATGGTGGGAAAGTATTAAAATTAGGACTTGAAAACGATTTCGTAAGTATTGTTAAGCATGATTCCATCAAGAGTGATATTAAAGTCGAGATTGAAATTATAGAAGATAAAATAATTAATGGCGATATTTCAGTTCCAAGTACTCTTGACGAATATAGTAAGTTTTTAGAGATTTATAATCTATTAAATTGATTTTTTGCTTAGATAGAGGCAATTTCATTAATGTTTATTTTTTTAAATTTACCTTTACTTTATGTAAGGTAAATTTTGATATTTATAACTTATTGTTATTTTTATTGATAGTTTTCTAAAAATTAAAAAATGTTTAAAGCTATTTTATAAGGAGAGGATAGGTTGTGCCAAAAAATTTATATTTTATAATTTTATTTGTTTTATTGTTTGTATCTTGTTTTTCTTCAGAAGAGTCTTCTTCTTTTGTTGATAGACAAATTATTATGGGAATCATGTTTCCAGGTAATTTTGATGATAAAGGATATTTCCAAAATGCTTTTGAGGGTACTATTGAAATAAGAAAAGAATTTGAAACTAAGGTTATTCCAAAAGTTTTAACACCTTATCCTGTTGAAGGCAAAAGGTTAATGACTGTTAGTGAAGCATTAGAAGAAGATGTTTACACATTGCAAAAGGATGGTGCCAATTTTATTTGGTTTATTAGTGCTCATTTTTCAGATTCTGCCTTAAGACTTGCTCATGAAAATACTAATATTTATTATGGAATTATAGATCCTTTTGGTTATGATGATAATATTTTAATTCCTAAGAATTTTTTAGCTATTAATTTTAGAGCTGAAGAAGGAGCATTTTTAGCTGGTTATCTTGCTGCTAAGATGAGTAAGAGTAATAGGATTGGATTTATGACTGGTATTAATCTTAAATATGTTGAGAGATTTTTAGTCGGCTTTAGAGCAGGGGCTTTTTACGCAGAACCTAAAACAAGAATGATTGTAAAGAGAGTTTTAGACGAATTTAGCGAATATTCTGGGAAATCTGTTGCCGAGCATATGTATATTGAGGACGGTGTTGATGTTATTTTTCCTGTAATGGGTCTTGCTGCACTTGGTGTTTTTTCTGCTGCAAAGAATCTTGGAGCTGGTCATTACGTAATTGGGATTAATAAAGATCAGTCACACCTTGCACCTGGTCATGTTATTACTTCTGTGCTTAAGGATGTTGGAAAGTCAATATATAAATTTTCATTAGATCCTATAAAAAAACACAAATTTAATGGTGGGAGGCTAATTGAAGAAGGAGTAAAAGAAGGCGTTATAGATATTGTCAAAGATCCTAATATTATTGGCAATAATTTATTTGATACCATTAAAAAGATTCAGGATGAGATAGTTAATGGTAAACTTATTATACCTTCTACTGAACATGAATTTGATTTATTTAAGGCAAGATTATAAACTTTTTAATTAGATTGGTTTAAAGGGAGATATTATGTGAAGAATTTATTTTTAATTTTATGTATTTTGTGTTGTTCATGTTCTAATTCTAAAGTGAATAGTAATCTTACTAAGATTGCCGTTTTGGTTGATGGAGTCTTTGATGATAAGACTTTTAATAAGAGTGCTTGGGATGGTGCTAAGAAAGTAGAAAAAGAATTTGGATTGGAAATAGTTATGAAGGAATCTAATTCAAATTCTTATTTAGCCGATCTTGAGTCATTAAAGAATAATGGCTCAAATTTTATCTGGTTAATTGGATATAAGCTTAGTGATTCTGCTATTATTGTTGCTTTAAAAAATCCAGAGATTAAATATGTAATTATTGATCCTGTTTATGATAGTAATTTGGTCATCCCTGAAAATTTGTCAGCCATAACTTTTAGAAATGAAGAAGGAGCATTTTTGGTAGGTTATATTGCAGCTAAGATATCTAAGACGGGTAAGATTGGATTTTTAGGTGGAGTTGATAATGTAATTGTTAATGCATTTAGGTATGGATATGAAGCTGGTGCTATGTATGCAAATAGGAACATCAATATTGATAATAAGTATATTGGCAGTTTCGTTAATATTGATACTGGAAAGAGTATGGCAAATGAGATGTATGCAGATAAAGTAGACATTATTTATCATGTTGCGGGTTTAGCTGGACTTGGAGTTATTGAGGCTGCTCGCAACTTTGGAGATGAGTTTTATGTTATTGGAGTTGATCAGGATCAGTCACATCTTGCACCTGAGAGTGTAATTACATCTTCAATAAAAGGTATTGGACGAATTTTGAATATTATAATTTCTAATTACTTAAAAATTAATGCTTTTGAAGGGGGCCGTATATTAAATTATGGATTAAGGGAGGGATTTTTAGCTTTTGTTAAAAATCCTAAGATGATTTCTTTCAAGCTTGAAAAGGAATTAGATGATATTTCTGAAAAGATAATTAACAGGAAGATTGTTGTTCCAAATAATGAGAGTACTTATAATAAATTCCTGAAAGAATTTATTAATTAGTTTTCATTTTAAGTAATTGTTGAGGAATATATTTTCATTTTTAATATCAGTTAGGCTTGGATGATTATCGTTTAGACCTAAGCTTTTTTACTTATTTTAAGTTATATCAATCTGTGTTTGCAATATATAGTTTAGCTAATTTATTTTGCTTGGGTATTGCTTAGCTTTAAAATTGTGTTTAATATTAAAATTTTTGGTTTTCAGTCTCATTATTGTTATTATTATAATGTATAATAAATAGGAGTTGATTGATATTTGTTTTTCAGAGGTTCGAGCATTGAATAAGAGTGTGTTTCCCAAAATTTACTATTACGATCAGGATTTTATTGATATTTATAATAAGAGTCTTTCTTGGATTCGAGACAAAATTGTTTTTCCTCAAGCTTTGGAGAGGGGTAGAAAGGATAAAAACTATTATTCTGAAAACCTTGAGTTTATAGATCAACTTCAAGCTTGTCTTTCGAGCTTCTTTCTTGTTTATAGTAATGGGGAATATTCTCCCACATCTACTATTGATAAATTTTATGAGCTTCAAGAGGCATCTGGTGCAATTAGAGCTCGTTATGACCGCAATAATAATATTGTTCATATAGAAGGAAATGATGATGGTATTGGCTTGCCCATTTTTGCTTGGGTTGAATACAATTTATATCATAAAACAGGGAATAAGAAACGTATCTGTGATGTTTTACCAGTTCTTGATAAGTATTATAAGTGGATAGAGAAAAAGTTTTTAAAAGAAAATGGCCTTTATTCAATTGATATGAATAGGATTTTTTATAAAAATTCTCCCAGAAAGGATGCTTATTACCCGATAGATTTTAATTCATTTCAGGTACACAGTGCATATTGTATTGCAAAATTGGCAGACATATTAAATGATAAAAATTTATCCCTCGAGTATAAAAAAAGATTTTTTTCTCTTAAGGCTAAAATTAATTCATTGATGTGGGATGAAAAAGATGGTTTTTATTATGATCTTGATATTAACGAAAATATTGTTAGGTGTAAGACAATAGTAGGATTTTTACCACTGCTCTCTGAAATTCCAAGTGAAGATAGAATAGAGAGAATGATTTTTTATTTAAAAAGTCATGAACACTTTGGAACTCCAAATCCTTTTCCTACTCTTTCAGCTAATGATCCTAGCTTTAATTTAGATGGAAATGGATATTATGGTTCTGTTTATACTTATATGAATTTTTTTGTTATTAAAGGACTTGAATATTGTAGACGTTCAAATATTGCAAGAGAATTTACCATAAGACATCTTTATTATATATTAGATACTCTATTGCCTGATGGCAAAGTTAAGGGACATGTTTGGGAGGCTTATAAGCCAATGAAAGATGGACCTGCATATTTAGATGTTGAGAAAAAGGTTTTTCCAGAAAAAGATGTTATTTGTTATCTTGCACTTTTTAGTATTAGCCTGATGATAGAAAATATTATTGGACTTACAATTAGTCTGCCCGATAAAACAGTCTATTGGAATATTCCTGCTCTTGAGGTTATGGGAATAGAGAGTTTATCACTTAAAAAAAATCAAACCACAATTATATGTAATAAGGGCAAGAGGGGTTGGGAGATCAAAATGGAGTCTGAAAAACTTTATTACTTTACAATAAATATATTGAATAAAAAAGAAAAGACTCTGCCTATACCTTCAGGTAGATGTTCAATGCTTTTAGATAAGCTTTAATTAATAATTTGGCTATAAACATTTATTCAAAATTAAAATCTTGGAGATATTGATATGATAGATGTTGTATTTTTAAGAACCTTGCTTGAAGAGAAGAAATATTCTGACATAAAGGAAGAGCTTTTAAAATACGATGCTTTTGATATTAGTGAAGCTTTAAAAAAACTTAATGGTTCTGATTTAATTTTACTTTATAGATTCCTACCCAAAAAAGTTGCTGTTGAAGCTTTTTCTAATTTTGATCAAGGCACAAAAAATAAATTGGCTAATTCCTTTACAAACAGAGAAATAAGAGAGATGGTAGATGAATTAAATCTTGATGATGTTATTGATCTCTTAGAAGAAGTTCCAGCAAATGTTGTGCAAAGATTTTTAGCAAGTTCTACTGAGGAGAATAGGGAAATTATTAATAAATTCTTGTCTTACAGTGATGACTCTGCTGGTTCAATTGTGACGATAGAATATATTGAGCTTAAAGATTATTTTTGTGTTGGAGAAGCTCTTGATTATATTAGAAAGGTTGCAAAAACGAAGGAAGACATTTATACCTATTATATTACAGATGAAGAAAAACGGTTAAAAGGTGTCATTAAAATTGAAGATTTGATGTTATCTGGTGATGATGTTATTATTTCTGCAATAATGAGGAGTAGCGGATTTTATATTGTGAAAGTTAGTGATGAAAAGGAAGATGTTGCTCTTCTTTTTCAGAATCATGATATCTCAAGTGTTCCTGTTGTTGATAATGAAGGGCGAATGATAGGAGTTATTATTATTGATGATATTCTTGAAGTTATTCAGAATTTGAATACTGAAGATTTCCAGATAATGGCAGCAGTTACTCCTTTAGGTAAGTCTTATCTTGATACTTCTATTTTTGATATGACAAAAAATAGAATAATCTGGCTTTTGATTCTTATGATATCTTCTACCTTAACCGCCACTATAATCACTAATTATCAGCATTTGGTTTTATCTTTGGTTATTTTAACTAGCTTTATTCCACTTTTAATGGATACTTCGGGTAATGCTGGTTCTCAGGCATCTGCATTGATTATTCGTGAACTTGCTCTTGGAACTCTTAAGGTAAAGGATTTTTTTAAGGTGCTACTTAAGGAAGTATGTGTTAGTATTCTAGTTGGTTCAATTCTTGCTGGTATTAATTTTTTAAGAATTGTATTTTTTGTAATTCCTGAGCATAATGAGAAATTCAAAATAGCTTTTGTTGTTTCTGCATGTTTAATGATAGGGTTGATGGTAGCAAAAATATTGGGAGGTCTTTTACCCATTTTAGCCAAGTTTATAAAAATAGATCCAGCTTTAATGGCTGGACCTTTAATTACTACTATTGCTGATGTTGTTACCTTAATTGCTTATTTTAATATAGCAAGATTAGTATTAACCAATTATTTTTAAGTACGATCTATTTTTAGTAAAATTAAAGGTGAGATTAAAACGGAATTAAATTGGAGACAATTTTGAGTGGTTGTATTTTTTGTAAGATAGTAAAAAATGAAATATCCTGTTATAAGGTTTATGAGGATGAGTTGGTGTTTGCTTTTCTAGATATTAATCCTTTAAATGTTGGACATACTCTTGTTATTCCAAAGCAGCATAGCAATGATGCTTTGGGTATGAGTGATGAACTTAATGGACAAATATTGAAGGTTTGTAAGAAAGTAGCTCTCTCTTTGAAAAAGTTAGGTTCAAATATTTGTAATGGAATTAATATTTATAGTGCAATTGGCTCTGATGCTGGACAAGTTATTTTTCATACTCATTTTCATGTGGTTCCAAGATTTAAGGGAGATAATTTTGGTTTTACAAGAGGCAGTAATATTGAACTTTCAGGAGATGAGTTTTTAGACTTATCTAAGCAGATAATCCAGAATATTTGAGATTTTTACTTTAAGGATATATTAAGTTTTCTTCTTTTATGTTAGCTAGTATTGCTAAATATCGATTAGATTCATATTTTGCCATGTTTAGATTATGATCTTGGTAATTTCCACATTCCTTTTCAGTTGCGCCTATAACATTCCCTTGAAAATTTGCAATTTCATGAAAAAGCCAAGATATTAAATCAATTAGATCTTTGCTCTCATAATTACCCAAAAGGATTAGGTAAAATCCAGTCCGGCAACCCATTGGTCCAAAGTATAATACTTTATCGCCCCAGACTTTATTGTTTCTAAGCAATGTTGCTCCTATGTGTTCGATTGTATGTATTTCTGCATTGTTAATTACAGGTTCTCTATTAGGAGCTTTCATCCTAATATCTACAGTAGTGAATGTTAAATTATCAAATATATCTTTTCTTGAAACATATATGCCAGGTTTTAGCTTTGTGTGATCAATTGTAAAGCTTGGTATTTTATTCATATTTTGAACTCCTTTTTTATTGTGTCTACAAAATCTAGTTTTTCCCATTCTAGTTCATTTTTTCCAAAATGTCCGTATGTGCATGTCTTAGAGTAAATGGGTTCTCTTAATTTTAATTTTTTAATTATGCCGTTGGGAGTTAGGTCAAAGTTATTGATGATAAAACTTAATATTTTTTTTTCATATTCGTTATCATTTATGCCTGTAGTTATTGTAATGGATATTGGATTGGGGATTCCAATAGCATAAGCAAGTTGCATTTCAAATTCTTTAGAAATTCCTGCTGCCACCATATTCTTAGCAATGTATCTTGCCATATAAGCTGCTGATCTGTCAACTTTAGTAGCATCTTTGCCGCTATAAGCACCACCACCATGTCTTGCAAATCCACCATAACTGTCAGCAATAATTTTTCTCCCTGTAAGGCCCGTATCTCCAGTAGGACCACCGATGACGAAGTTGCCTGAGGGGTTAATATAATATTTTATATTTTCATCAAGCATTGATTTACTCTGAAGGGTAGGTTTGATAATTTTTTCAATGATTGTTTGTCTTAGAAAATCTTGGGGAATACCGGGATCATGTTGATGAGATACAACAATATTATTGACTCTAATAGGATTTTTATTAGAATCATATTCAATGGTAACTTGGGATTTTGCATCGGGGCGTAGCCATTTAATTTGGCCTGATTTTCTAAGTTTGCTAGCTTTTTGCAGTATTAAGTTAGATAATTCGTATGCTATGGGCAAGAAATTTTCAGTTTCATTGCATGCATAACCAAAGATTATTCCTTGATCACCTGCTCCTATATCGTTTGTATCTTTTTTCTCAACTGCATTTGTAATGTCAATTGACTGAGAGCCAATAGCATCAATTATTGTAGCAGATTTGTAGTCAAGTCCATATTCTATATTTGTGTATCCAATATTTTTTATTGTTTGTTTTGCAATTTCTTTTATATTTATTTCTTTTTTTGCTTTGCTGTTTATCTCTCCTGCTATGATTATTAAATTTTGTGAAACTAAAGTTTCACATGCGACTTTTGCCATTTTATCTTTTTTGAGTATTTCATCAAGTATAGCGTCAGAGATTTGATCCGCAATTTTATCGGGATGTCCTTCAGATACGGCTTCAGATGTTGATGTTAAATTATTATTGAGCATATTGTCACCTTATTTAAGTTATATGAGTTTAATTAATTCCTTTACTATCTTAGCTGAATTCATTGATGCATCTTGTAGGAACTTATTGAAGTCTATGTGATTATCTTTGTTATTTGGTAAATCAGATACAGATCGAGTAATAATAAAAGGTATTTTGAATGTGTGTGCTACTTGGGCAATTGCAGCGCTTTCCATCTCTACAGCTAAAGCATCTGCAAAGTTATTTTTAATTTCTTCTAATTGTTTTTTATCTCCAATAAATTGATCACCTGTAATTATTAGACCAATATGAACATTAATATTTTTAAGTTTGTCTTCAATAATATTAACAACTTTGTTTAATAAATTTTCATCTGCTTTAAATTTTTGTGGAAAACCTGGTACTTGTCCTATTTTATGTCCAAATTTGGTTAAATTAAAGTCATGAAATGCAGTCTCTGATGATACTATGATGTCTGTTATTTTAAGATTTGCAGATTCTTTAAGCCCACCAGCAGTTCCTGAGTTGATTATGTGAGTGATTTTATATTTTGATATAATGTAGCTATTCCACATGGCGGCATTTACTTTTCCAATGCCAGTAGTTAAAGAGATTACCTTGTGACCCGCAATTTCTCCCTTATAAATTTTCTTCTCACCTGAATAATCGTCTAATATAATTTCTTCTTTGTTTTCGATAATTTTATTTATTTCTATGGATTCTTCATCCATTGCAGATGTTATTAAAATCATACTTTACTCCTTTTATATTTCCTTTAAACCATATTTTTTTGAAATAAATTCTATTTCATCTTGTCTTAGTATTTTTTTTATTCCTGTTTCTGTTTTTGGTATGGACTTTACATAATTTTGATTTTCACTAGGAGATACAATTTTGTCATCTTTTATTATGTATTTTATATATGGGACATTAATATTATCTTCGTTAATTTTTGTTATTTTGGCAATTGAGTTGTCATTGAGTTCAACAATAAAATCTAGAGGACATTGAGAGAGAACTTTAATTATTAGTTTTAAAACCCTTTTATCAAATTTCTTATCAGCATCTTGAATTAGTTCAATAAGAGATGCACCAGAATTTGAGGCCCCTTTATATGTTCTATCTAGAAGGATTGCGCTGTATGAGCTAGCAGCACCTATTATATTAGACTCAATATTTATATTTTCACTTTTGAGTTTATTAGGATATCCTGAACCATCTAAGTTTTCTTTGTGATTTAGTATTGCTGAGCAGATAGATTGTGAAAAATTAGTGGTTGAGAGTATTTTATGACCAAGTACGGGATATTTTTTTATTACTTCAAATTCTTCGTTACTTAATTTTTCTTTTTTTTCACTTATTTGCAAGGGGATAAATAGGAAACCTATTTTGTGCAGAATAGCTATTGTGCAAAGTTCAACCATTTTGTGATTATTTAAATTCATCTCGTTTCCAAGTGCTACGGTTAGTATTGCGGTATTTATTGAGTGAACAATATGATAATCGGATAGGAGTTTAGGTATTTTCATATATTTGATGAATGTTTGTTGATTTTTTTTATAAAATTCCATTACCTTTTTGACGAC
This sequence comes from Borrelia parkeri, assembly GCF_023035815.1. NCBI lineage: Bacteria > Pseudomonadati > Spirochaetota > Spirochaetia > Spirochaetales > Borreliaceae > Borrelia > Borrelia parkeri. The sequence continues at coordinate 385,217 of NZ_CP073159.1, read as the reverse complement.
TGGAAGGACGTCTTGATAGTAGATTTTTTTATTTTTCTTGCATTTTTCATATATTTCTTCTAAATTGCTTATTAGTATGTGATAGTTGGCAATTGATTTTTCATCATATTCTACATTAATAAGCTTTTTTGTTTCTTTTATTAATGTCTCATTAAAGAACGTTCTTTGTATTTTGAGTGCACCTTTTAAGTCCCATTTTTCAATAAGTTCAGTGTTTACGGGTTGTAAGAGCGAGTTTTGAGGCCATACTAGAAAGTCTTTATCTATTATGTACGAAAAATTTTTTATATCTTTTGCTAGGTTATCAAAATTTTGCATTTTTCCCCTTAAGCTGCAAACTTAATAATAAGCATCTATCGCATATTATTTATTAATTGTATATCTATTTAGTATAATACTACATGTATACATTAATTTTAACATTGAACTTTATTATGAGAGATCTTTAATGGTTGACAGAATACTTTTTATCTTTAATATCGTATTTCTTGTTGCTTTTTTATATTTTGTTTATTTATTAGAAATTTTCAAATTTTCAAATTTTTTAGACTTTATTTTCTTACATTATTCTTTTATTTTAACTTTTATTGTATTTATATTTATTTTTAATATTGTTTATTCTAAGTTTTTATATTCAAGATTATATTTTATGTTGAATGACATAGAGCATACTTATACTTTTTTAAAACTTAAGATGCTGCGCAAAACACTTAAGAGTGTATTTGATATTTCTCTTCTTTTAAAGATAATTTTAATTAAACAAGATAAAAATAGTCTTGACGAGATTTATTTTTATTTAAAAGATACTAAAATGAGTAATAAGACAATTATAGAACTTTATTCCATATGTATTAGTTTTAGGGAGAAAGAGAAAGCCTCTGGTTTAATTGCCAATCATGAATACAGTCAAAATAAATGGTTAAGGTATTGTGTGGCACTTAATACTATTGCCGATGAAGATTATGAAAAGTTGAGTAATGAAATAAACCTTTTAAAAAGGTATTTTTTAAGAGGAGATCTTATTTTTACAGTTTATTTTTATTATATCTTAAAAAGATCAAATTTAGAGTACCAATTGGTTGAAAAAAATAGACTTGAGATTAGAGATAAATATTTTAAATATAAAGATCGACTGAATGTTAAGCATACAAGGTTACTTAATTCAAACTTATTTTTTGTAGTGTTTTACTACATTTATGATATTTCAAAAAAGGATATCTTTTATTAAAAGAGGTTATGTTGTGAATATAAGAGTTAGATATGCACCTTCTCCAACTGGTTTGCAGCACATTGGGGGAATTAGAACAGCTTTATTCAATTATTTTTTTGCTAAATCTTGTGGTGGGAAATTTTTGCTTAGAATAGAGGATACGGATCAAACTAGGTATTTTAAAGAAGCAGAAGAGGATTTGTATCAAAGTTTAGAGTGGCTTGGCATTGATTTTGATGAGGGTCCTACTTGTGGTGGTCCTTATGCACCTTATGTTCAGTCAAAGAGAACAGAAATATATCAAAAATATGCTAAACAATTGGTTGAATTGGGAAATGCTTATTATTGTTATTGCACGCCTGAGAGACTAGAGAGAATCAGAAAAATTCAAACTGTTAACAAGATGGCACCAGGTTATGATAGACATTGTAGGAATTTAAGTGAGAGTGAGATGAGAGATGCTTTAAGTTTAGGAATAACCCCTGTTATTAGATTTAAGATTCCTCTTGACGGGGAGACTTGTTTTAATGATATTTTACTTGACAAAATTACGTGGGCAAATAAGGATATTAGTCCTGATCCTGTGCTTCTTAAATCTGATGGACTTCCAACTTATCATCTTGCCAATGTTGTTGATGATCACTTAATGGAAGTTTCTCATGTATTAAGAGCTCAGGAATGGATTTCCTCAGGTCCTTTACATGTACTTCTTTATAGTGCTTTTGGATGGAATCCCCCCATTTATTGTCATCTGCCAATGGTCATGGGAAGTGATGGGCAAAAATTAAGTAAGAGACATGGTGCTACAGCTTTAAAACAATTTATTGATGATGGATATCTTCCGGAAGCCATTATTAATTACATTACTTTACTTGGTTGGTCTTATGATGATAAGAGTGAATTTTTTACAAAAGATGAACTTCGAAGGTTATTTTCTATTGAGCGAGTCAATAAATCTCCCGCTGTTTTTGACTATAATAAATTAGATTTTTTTAATAGCCATTATATTAGGGAGAAGGGAAATAATGAGTTAGCCAAGCTTATAATTCCATTCTTGCAAAAAGCAGGCTATCTTAAAGAAGATATTAATTCTTTTGATGAGCAAAAATTAATTCTTTTAATTTCTCTAATAAAGCCAAGAATTAGAAAACTTAGTGAGTCTGTTACGATGCTTAAGTTTTTTTATGAAGATATTGAAACGTGGAATTTAGATGAGTTTGTAGGTAAGAAAAAAACAGCAGGTGATATTTGTTTGCTCTTAGAAAAGATTAAGCCACTATTGGAAGGATTTGAAACAAGAATATTGTCTGAAAACGAAAAAATTTTTTATAATTTTGCTAAGGAAAATAATCTGAAAATAGGAGAAGTACTCCTTCCAATCAGAATAGCAGTTCTTGGAAGTAAGGTATCACCGCCTCTTTTTGATTCTTTGCAATTACTTGGTAAAACTAAAGTTTTTAATAGAATAAATCAAGCACAGCAATTTTTAAGAAGACATGAATGTAAATAAGTGTTTGGAATAAATTTTTAGGATGTTTAATATGATTAAAATAGAAGATATTATTTCGCTTGCTAAAAGAAAAGGGTTTATATTTCAATCCTCAGAAATTTATGGAGGTCTCTCAGGTGTATGGGATTATGGACCTTTGGGTATTGAGCTTAAGAAAAACATACAAAAAGAATGGTGGAACACCATGGTTTACTTACATGAAAATGTGGTAGGATTAGATAGTTCGATTTTAATGAGGCCTGAGGTTTGGGAAGCATCAGGACATGTTGATAGTTTTTTAGATTTATTAGTGGATTGTAAAAATTGTAAGAATAGATTTAGAATAGATTCTATTGATTTGTCTAATGGTTGTTCTAGTTGTAATTCTATAGGTACGTTTACAACTCCACGAAGTTTTAATTTAATGTTTAAGACTAATATTGGAGCTGTTGAGGATAGTTCTAATGAAATTTATTTAAGGCCGGAAACTGCTCAGGGTATTTTTGTTAACTTTCGCAATGTGTTAGATTCTACAAGACTCAAAGTTCCTTTTGGCATAGCTCAGGTTGGTAAGGCATTTAGGAATGAGATAGTAGCTAAGAATTTTATATTTAGGACTTGTGAATTTGAACAGATGGAAATGCAATTTTTTGTACATCCTAATCAGATGGATGATTGGTATTATTATTGGCAGCAAAAGAGAATGAATTTTTTTATTGAAACTCTTGGAATAAGATCTGATAATCTTAGGTTTAAAGAACATAAAGGGGATGAACTTGCTCATTATGCTAAAGCTGCAGTTGATATTGAGTATAAATTTCCATTTGGTTTTCAAGAAATTGAGGGAATTCATAATAGAGGTAATTACGACTTGTCTCAGCATGCAAAGTTTTGTGGTAAGCCTAAATTATTTGAATATCATGATTTAACAAGAGGTGATAAATATATTCCTTATGTTATTGAGACGTCTCTTGGACTTACAAGGAGTGTTTTAATGACTCTTTGTGATGCTTATGCTCATGAGGAACTTGAGGGAGAAGGTAAACGAATAGTTCTGCGTTTGCATCCTAAACTTGCTCCTTATAAGGTTGCAATACTTCCTCTTGTAAAAAAAGATGGTCTTCCTGAGCTTGCCAGAAAGGTGTTTATGCAGTTTAGTGATGATTTTTACATGTTTTATGATGACAATGGTACAATAGGCAAACGTTACAGGCGTCAAGATGAGATTGGTACACCTTATTGTGTAACAGTAGATTATGATACTATTGAAAATAGAACGGTTACTTTAAGGAATAGAGATAGTATGGCTCAAATAAGGATTCCTATTGATGATTTATATTCATATATTAGAACTGAAATTCTAAATTATAAGGGAGTTGCAAATAGATGAATCTTGCCTTAGAGATTTTGGAAAAAAGAGGATTCTTAAAACAGTGTACAAATTTGGAGGCCTTAAGTACATTAATGGATGAGGAGAGAGTAGTTTTTTATGTTGGTGTTGATGCTACTTCTACTTCATTGCATATTGGACATTTGATTCCTTTTATGGCAATGGCACACCTTCAAAGGCAAGGTCATATTCCGATTGCTTTAGTTGGTGGTGGAACTACAAAAATAGGAGATCCTTCAGGTAAGGATGCAATGCGAAAAATTTTATCAAAAGAGGATATAGAAAAAAATGTTAAAGCTATAAGAGCACAATTGCTTAAAATAATAGATTTCAGTCACGGATATATCCTAGATAATTCAGAATGGCTTGATAATATTAATTATATTGAGTTTTTAAGAGATATTGGTGTTTGCTTTTCTGTTAATCGTATGTTGAGTTTTGAAACTTATAAGAGAAGAATTAAGGATGGTCTTTCGTTTATTGAATTTAATTATCAGCTTTTGCAATCATATGATTTTTATATGTTAAACAAAATTAAAAATTGTAAACTTCAAATTGGGGGCGATGATCAATGGGGAAATATTGTCTCAGGTGTTGATTTAGTTAAGAAAAAGTTGGGAACAGAAGTTTTTGGACTTACATTGCCGCTTATTACAAGAAGTGATGGTAAAAAGATGGGAAAATCAGAAAAGGGAGCAGTCTATCTCGATGCAGAGCTTTACAGTGTTTATGATTTTTATCAATATTTTAGGAATATTCCAGACTTGGATGTTAAGAATTTTTTGTATTTATTTACTTTTTTGGGCGATGATGAAATCGAACATATATCAAGCGTTAAAGGGTATTTGTTAAATAAGGCAAAAGAAACCTTGGCGTTTGAAATAACAAAAATTGTTCATGGAGAAGATGCAGCTTTCAAAGCATCCTCAGCAGCTCGAGCAGCATTTAAAGGAGATGAAGGGAATAGAGCAGATATTCCTTTCTTTAAATTGGCATTAAATAGTTTAGAAGGAAGTATTTTATTAATTGATCTAATGGTTCTCTCTAAAGTTGTATCTAGTAAGTCAGAGGCTAGGCGGCTTATTAATTCTGGTGGAGTTTATATAGATAAAGTGAGAATAGGGGATCAAGATTATTGTCTTAATAAGGATAATTTTACCAATGGTGAAATTGAACTTAAAATTGGCAAAAAGAGGATTTTGAGGGTTATTTTGTAGTTGGTGTTTCATGTATAACAGAAGAGCTTTAAATAATTTATTTTTTAAATCATTTCTGTTTTTTATGAAACGTAAGCATCTTGTTTTTACTGAAGAGCATATTTTTTACAGTTTAATTAGCGATGAAAAAATTAAAGAGTTGCTTAGTTTATGTACACTTGATTTTTATAGTTTTAATAAAATTTTGGAAAAGTTCTTTAAACAGCTTCCTTTAAGAGATTCTGATATTTCAGATTATCTTTTTAAGATGAATGATTTATATCAAGAGATAGTCGATACAATTTTTTATTATAAGAAGCCTTATAGGTTGCAAGAGAAAGATTTGTTATGGGTATTAATTAGGAAAAGAAAAAATATAATTTTAGATGCTTTATTAAAATCAGGTTTTAGTTTGACTATCTTTGACAAGATAATTGAAGTTTATGATTACTTAGGTTCAGACTTAGATTTAAACTCTAGTGAAAATGAAAAATTTATTGCAAATGATCTTTTCGGTAAAGAGATAGATAAGGATGGAGGTTTGAGTATTTTTGAAGAAGATTATTTAAAGTTAGAGCAAAGTGATGATTTGTCTGATAATGACAATTTGGTTGAAGATTTTTTAGTTAATGTTATTGATAGTTTAGAGCCAAGCTTAGATAAAAACCCCTTGATTGGCCGCGAGGAAGAGTTGTGCGAGTTGACTCAAGTAATGCTTCGTAAATATAAGAGTAATCCAATTGTATTTGGAGAGCCTGGAGTTGGAAAGACAATATTATTGCAAGGACTTGCTTATATGATAAAGGTAGGTCAAGTACCTCAGGAATTGGTAGGTTATGAGGTTTATTCTCTTGATATTGGGAGACTTATATCTGGAACTCGATATAGAGGAGATCTTGAAGATAGAGTAAATAAACTTTTAGATTTTTTATATTTAAAAAAAAAAGTAATTCTTTTTATCGACGAAATTCATATGATAGTTGGAGCTGGGGCTACGTCTTTTAGCAACATAGATGTTTCAAATTTGTTAAAGCCTATATTAACTTTAGGTAAAGTAAAATTAATTGGTGCTACTACCAAATATGAATACCAAAAATTCTTTTTGAAAGATAAAGCTTTAATGAGAAGATTTCATAGCATAGAACTTAAAGAACCAAGTTTTGAAGATACTTATCTTATTTTAAAAGGGGCTAAGGAACAGTATGAAAAACATCATAATGTGGAGTATACAGATGAGGCCATATGGGCTTCAATTACTATGTCTAAGTATATTAAAGACAGATTCCTTCCTGATAAAGCTTTTGACCTATTAGATGGTCTTGGGGCTAAATTTAAACTTGAGGGTAATAAAAAAGTTATAACGGGTGATGATGTGAAAATTTTTGTTAAGTCCATGATTGGAACTAATGTTTTTAATTTTGATGATTATGATCAAAACTTACTCATTAATCTGGAGCGTAAAATAAGAGAGAGCATGATAATTGATGAGAATATTTTATCTGATTTGATATTAAATATCAAACTTTTAAGGATTAAATTTCTCTTAAAAAATAATACTCTTGGTATTTTCATTTTGATGGGTTCTTCTGATGTAGATAAGAATAAGCTTGCATGTATTTTATCAGAAGAACTTAAGATACCTAAATTGACTTTGGGAATGAGTGAATACGGTGATTTTGATGGTATTAATAGATTAATAGGACCTGTATATGGATCTGAATCTTATGATGAACCTACTAAGTTTTTTAAATTTTTAAGTGAATCTTCAAGTTCAATTATTGTCCTGTCCGATTTTGATAAATCTTCCAAGAGGGTTATAGATTTTTTTTTTGAAGGATTTAATACGGGTAGTCTTTTTGATAGTCTTGGTAGAAGTGTAAGCTTGTCAGATAGTATAATAATACTAGATATTGATATAAAACATAGGGAATTTGATGGTATTGGATTTAAAACCGAAACAATCGACGGTAGAAGTTTGCTAGAGAAACGTTTTTCTACTCAGCTTTTGGATCTTGTGGATCATATTTTTTTCTTTAAGCCTGTGGGTGAGGATGATTTTGAAAAAATTATTATTGAAGAGATGAATAGTTTTATTAAGATACTAAAAAATGAAAAAGTCGATGTTTTTTTTGAAGAAAATATTGTCGATTATTTTCAAAATAAGACTTATAGAAATGGGCTTGGCATTAAGAGTGTGCGTAAAATTGTGCTCAAGGAGATTGGAGGTTTATTAGTCAATGACATGATTTCAAAAAAATTTAAAGAAAATGATAAGATTAGAGTTTACCTGGATGAAACAATAAAATATGAGTTGTTGTAAACTCATGATTATAAGGAGGTATATATGAAAATATCTATAGTAGGAGCAGGAGCTTGGGGCACTGCTATTGCTAAGGTTTTGTCAGATAAATTTAAAGATAATGTTTTAATATGGTCTTTTGAAGAAGATGTTAGAGATAGCATCAATAATGATCATGAAAATGTCAAGTATTTAAAGGATATTAAATTACCAGATAATTTGGTTGCAAGTTCTGATTTACATGATGTTGTAGATCAAGCTGATTATGTTTTTGTTGTGACACCTTCTCTTTATACTTTAAATGTTTTGAATAAATTGAAAAGTATGTGCACTACTAAAAAGTTTAATTTGGCAATACTTACAAAAGGTTTTATAACAATTGATGGGAGACCTTGTACGATTGTAGATGTTGCAGAGAGTATTTTAAGTGACTATAAAGATGAAATTACCTATATTGCAGGGCCAAGTCATGCCGAAGAAGTTGGACTTGGAATTATTACAGGACTTGTTGCTGCTAGTAAGAATAGAGCCAATGCTTTTGAATTTATTAATTTATTTAGTAATACTTCTATTTCTATGTTTTATAGTGATGATATTCTTGGGGTTCAAATAGCATCGGCTTTGAAAAATATATTTGCAATTGCATTTGGAATTTTGGATGAGTATAAAATTGAAAATCCAAATTTAATAGGCAATAATACGGAGTCTTTTTTATTCTCAGTTTCTTTAAATGACATGAAAAATATTGCGTTTAAGCTTGGTTCTTGCAATGCGGAAACATTTTTATTTTTAGCTGGTTCTGGGGATTTAGATGTTACTTGTAGAAGTATTTTTGGAAGAAATAGACGATTTGGTCGTGAAATTGTTAGTAAAAATATTTTAGAAGGTTTGGCTGGTATAGATGATTTGATAAATAATATTCATAAAATTGGTTATTTGCCAGAGGGAGTAGTTGCTGCTAATGAAGTTGCTTTGCTTTTTAAATTTTTAGGTAGTGATTCAAATTGTCATAATTTAGCGAGCATAGTGTATAAAATTTTAAATAAAGAATTAAAACCCGAAGCTGTCATTGATTATATAAGAAATTTTGAAGTTTAGGACCCAAATGGGTCCTATTGTGTTTTTTTATTCATCATATACATGATATTGCTATAAACGTCATCAATTATTTCAAAGTTCATTACAATTTCTGTGAATTCATTTGACTTAATTGCTCCTATAATATTTTGATCTTCTGTTAAATTTTCTCTCTTAACTAGAGAATTGCTGTCAACTAATATTTTTATTCTAGTTAGATCTTTGTCTACTTGTTTGATATTTGCAATGCCCCCAAAGCATTCTAAAATGTGTTCTGATGTTTTTATTGTTTCTTTATTCATGTTTGTCATCCCTTAAAGAATGCTTTATAAGCCGTATAAGAAGTATATACGTCAAATTTCGAGGTTATTTCAAATGGTGAGTGCATACTAATGACACCAGGTCCTATGTCTATTGTTCTTATACCATAATATGCTAAGAATTTTGCAACAGTTCCTCCACCACCTTCGTCTACTTTCCCAAGTGTGGCTACTTGCCAAGCTATTTTATTTTTATTTAGCAAATTCCTAACATAAGAGACAAGTTCAGCATCAGCATCACTAGCCATGATTTTACCTCCATGACCTGTATATTTCATGATAGATATTCCATATCCCAATTTAGGTGCGTTTTGTTCATCATGAACCGATTTAAATAAGGGATTTATTGCACCGCAAACATCAGCAGATATACTTTTTGAGTTCCATAATACTTTTTGAACAAAGAGATTATTATATTTGTTCTGTTCAAGTTTGAATATTATGTCTGATACGAAGTACTCAAGATATCTTGAGTTTAGCCCGGTTGATCCAGTAGATCCAATCTCTTCCTTGTCAACTAGAAAACATATAGCGGTTTTGCTTGGTGTTTCTTCTAAATTTAGGATAGCTTCTAGTGAAGTGTAAACGCATACCCTGTCATCTTGACCATAAGCACCAATTAGTGCCCTATCAAATCCTACGTCTTTTGCTTCTCCTGCTGGTACTATTTCTATTTCTGCTGAAACGAAATCATCTTCTTCTATTTTGTATTTTTCTTTTATTAACTTTAGAGTAGCAGATTTTACTTTTTCTTTTTCTTTAGTCTCAATAGGTAGGCTTCCAATTATGATTTTTAAATTTTCACCTTCAATGATGTCATCAGCTTTTTTATCTCTTTGTACTTTTCTGTCAAGATGTGGCAGGATGTCGGGAATTACAAATACGGGATCATTCTTATCATCACCGATGTTAATCTCTACTTTTTCTCCATTTTGTAAAAATATTATTCCCCGTATTGATAAAGGAAGGGATAACCATTGATATTTTTTGATACCACCATAATAATTTGTCTTCATCATTGTTAATTCGTTCTCTTCAGTAATTGGTGATGGTTTGGCATCTAGTCTTGGTGAATCTGTGTGTGATACAATGAAATTCATTCCGTTTTCAATAGGTTCTTTTCCGATAAATATAATAGCAATATTTTTATTGCGACATGTGTAAAAGATTTTATCTCCAGATTTGAGTTCTTGCCTTTCACAGGCATTAATGAAACCTTTTTCCTTTGCCCTTTGTATAGCATAGTTGGTGGCTTCTCTTTCAGTTTTAACTGTGCTTAAAAATTTTTTGTATTTTTGAGTAAATTCTAAAATGTTATTTCTATCTTCTTCTTTTAAAGAAGTCCAAGGATTTTGTTTTGCCATTGAAATTTCTCCTCCTGATTATTTATTATAACATTCTATTCTTTTTTAAATGCAGTTTAATAATAATAGAAAATAGGGTGCAATGGATTTGCGAGTTTGAACTTGCAATTATCTTGAAGATAAAATGAGTTTAAATGTTGTTATAGTGTTAAGAAATATTTTTGTATATTTTTATATTGGCTCTGGTTTATGCCACAGAAATCCTTGTCCGTAATCTATTCCTATTTCGTTTATCTTTTTAAGTATTTCTTCACTCGATACAAATTCAGCTATAATTTTTATTTTTTTTGTGTCAGCAATGTCTTTTATTGATTTTATTATTACGAGATCTGTTTGACTAGAATTTATTACTTGAATGAAAGAACCATCTATTTTAATGATATCTATTGGCAAGATTTTAATGTATGAAAGTGACGTATATCCGCTGCCAAAATCGTCAAGTGCAAGTTTGATTCCAAAGGTTTTAAGTTCGTTGAAATATGTGTTGATTAATTCAAAATTTTCTAAAATACCAGTTTCTGTTATTTCTAAGCATATGTTTTGAAGTGGAACATGGCTTTTAAGAAGTGTTTCTTTTAGAAATATTCTGAAATTTTTGGACTTGAGTGAGTATGGTGAAATATTTATTGAAAAGATATGAACACCATTTTTTGCTACGAAATTTGTATATTCTCTTAATGCTTTAGTAACTACCAGCTTATCCACTTCAACAGTTAAATTATACTTATCTATTAAGCTAAATACATTGTTGTTTGGGATAGGAGTTCCTGTGTAGTCAAAAAGTCTTGTTAATATTTCAATTTTGGGTTTTAGATCTTTTTTAAGAGGAGTAATTTTTTGATAGTATAGACTAAAAAAGTCATTCTTTATTGCTTTTACTATATATTCAAATATTTTATTTTGTTTTTTGATAAGTATTGTTTCTGGTAATTCATCTTTGTATAAAATAGGCGTAGAATCTTTATATTCATCGGATATTTTTGTTGCTATTTTTAATTTTGAAATCTTTGTTTCTATATCTTCTTTTAGGTTTACTTCTATTATTCCTATGTTGAATTTAAATATTATGAGGCCTTCTTTTTTAAGTTCTCTAGAAATGGTTTTTTTGATTTCTTCTGCAATTGAAATTAGTCTTTGTTCTCCTCCGCTTGTGGATATAATGACTATTAAATTATTGTCTTTTAATCTAAATATATATTCTGAATAAAACGACATTATTCTCGAAGTAATTTTCTTAAGTATCTTTAAGTCGGAGTTGTCTCTCTTGTCTTTATATTTACATTCTGTATTGATGTGTAAATCCAGATCAAATAAATATATTTTTTTATAAGAAGATTCAATTTGATTTATCAATAGCTTTTCAAGTCCTTTAATGTTATACAGATCTGTTTGTTGATCGATGATTGTTAGATCTTGAATATTGTGTTTAGATTTTAATTCTGATATGTCTTTTATTGTAATTAATTTATCAATATTGTTTTGAGCAATTGTACTGATAAATAAGTCTACTATTAATTTTTTGTTATTCTTAATCTTTAAAAGGCAGTCGGTTATTAGTATGTTTTTGAATTCGGGAATATCATTGATATTGTAACTTAAATCTATTTTTGTATCTTTTTCTAAATCTATGATATTGATGTCACTTATTTTATTTGTTTTGCCCCCAATCTTTATTGGGAGTTCAAGTTCTTTGCTTCCTTTTTCGTTAATGTAAATGATATCATTGTCAGTATTTGTAATGATCACTATTTCTTGAATAAGTTCAGATAGATTTAAGAAAAAATCAAGATTAGCATTATTATTGTCATAATAAAGTTTTTTTTGTTGTATGAGTTTGTGTTTATCATTTAATTCACTGATATTTTTTAATATTTCTATGTAATTTGGCCTATATATTGCTTCATCTATAGATTTGTTGTCTATGATAATAGAATGAATGTTATTAATGCTTTTTAAGTCATTTGCCATATTTATTGAAAAATCTATTGGTCTTTTGTGGTTATAAATAATAGCAAATTTAATATTACTTTGTTTGATATATTCGCTAGAGATATTTCTTCTAGATTTTACTATTTGTGATATTTTAAAAATAGATTTGATCTTTGTAATATCATTATCATTAATTGTTCCTTCAGATATTACAATTGTATTTGGATTTTTCATCTTATTTAAATAAATTTATATTAATTTTGGTATAAATCTATATTTTATGATTTATTTCTTTGGTTTTTCCGATCTTGTTTTGGCCCATGAGAGCCAAATTATTCCAGATAATATTAAAATTAATGAAAATATTTGTCCTATTGATATGTTTAAAAATGAGAAATCTAATATGCTCTCAGGTTTTTTGTAAGTTATAACAAATCCTATTTCCTTGTCTGGTTCTCTTAAGTACTCGATAAAGAATCTAAATAGTCCATAAAGAATTATGTATACTCCAAAGATAAAACCGTCATATCTTTTTATTTTCCTAAAAATAAACCATAGTAATAAAAAAGTTACAGTTCCCTCAAATAATCCCTCAATAAGTTGTGATGGAATCCTCGGTAGGTTAATGAACAAGTCGTGAGGTAATATTTCCAGTCCAATTGATTCTGCAAATTCTCTTACTCCTTTCTGACTTACTTTAAAAAGTTCTGCATTGGGAAATATTATACCGCCTTTCATTGGTCTTCCATAAAGCTCTGCATTTGCAAAATTAGCAAATCTTCCAAGTATATATCCTGAAGAGAAGGCTATTGCTCCGTAATCAGTTATCTTTCTGAAGTATTTTTTTATATTTGTGTTTTTGAGTTTGGTATTTATCATTATTATTGGTGCAATAATTACTCCGAAAAATCCTCCGTGTATTGCCATTCCTCTAAAACCTGTGAAATTCCAGTTTCGGTCAAATGGCAGAAAGATGAGCCATGGGTGTGTATAATAAATTCCACTCCTATCATAAATCAAAGTAGATGTTAGTCTTGCGCCAATTATTGCTCCCATAACAAGCGAAAACATTAGTTTTTCATAATCACTTTTTTCTATGTTAAGTTTATCAGTTTGTATTTGATACCAAATGAATTTATAAGAAATTATTATTATGATAATATAAGATAGGCTATACCATGTAATTGGAATACCTTTAATTATTTCAGGATGTAACCAACTAGGATAATTTATATAATTCGGCATTTCTTTCTCCTTAGTCTTTTTTTAATTGTGCAAATAATTTTTTTTTAAACATTATATTTTGTTTTCTTAATGTTGCAATTTCTTTTTGTTGAGATTTTATTATATCAATAATTGCATTATTGTCTATTGTTTTGTTCATTAGTAATGATTCAAGATATGCATATTTTTCTAGGTATTCATCTTGTGCTTCTTGAATTACAAAATGATAGCTTTCGTTTAGATCGTCTTCACTTAAGAGTTCTACATCATTTATTATGGTTTCAAGTTCAATTAATTTTTTCGCTATTTTTTTAATACTTTTGGAAGTTAAGCTTGTTGGTTTATAAATAGTTATTGGTATTTTATGGTTTAATGCTTTGTCAATAAGCTCATCTTTATAAATTGAACCTATACTTTGTAAATTTATATTTAAATAGTCTTTTGCAGATTTGAGTATCCTTTTAATTTTTTTGATGTCATCAGGTTTGTTTAACATGTTAAATATTATGAAAGGGCTAAACTGTGAAAATTTTTTCATAAATTTTTCATAACTTTCAGGATCATAAGTTTCTATTTTGAGTAATAGATTAGGTATATATATTTTTTGTAAATCGCTAGAGTCTTTTTTTATGTCAGATATTAGTTTGTATGCTTTTGTCTCTTTTGTAAATATTTTTGATATAAGCCTAAAGATTGCATTTTTTAAGAACAAATAAGCATTCATTGTTGCTGTTACTGTTGGAATCGTTATTATTACTCCTCGATTTGAAATTAGAAAGAAATCTATTGTATTAAATGTTGTGCCAGCACCAAGGTCAATTATTAGGTAATCATAGCTTAAGGTTTTTAAGTTATTTATTATTTTTTTCTTTTGAAAGATGGCTATATTTGCAAGTTCAGGAATATCTGAATCTCCTGCAATAAAGCTTAAATTTTTTATTCCTGATTCAATTATTACGTCTTTAAAGGGAATTTTTGTTTTAAGAAAAGTTCCAATACTCTTCTTAGGTATGATATTTAGCATAGAGTGTAAATTTGAACCGCCAAGGTCAAGATCGACAAGTAATACTTTTTTCCCTTCATTTGCAAGACAAATTGCAATATTTGTTGAAAAAAGAGATTTACCAACACCTCCTTTTCCACTAGCTACAGGAATGATGATCAAACCTTTACCTCGTTATTTTATTTTTTATTTTTATTAAAATTAAAATCACTGTGTTAAATATAGTATAAGTTATTATTATTCCTAAAAGCATAAATAGCCATGGCTGATATACATATAATAAGTCAAGGCTTAATCCCAATATAATAAGTAAAAAAACCATTACTATTTGAAAGGTTTTTGTTATGATGATTAAGTTGTGAAGGATTTTGAATTGTTCATACAGAATGTAGTTTGTTGTTAATATTGATATACATAATTCTGGTGAGAATATGATGAATGCTATCATAAACTTTATAGAAGAGTTATTTGCAAATATTGTTCTCTCAGCAAATCCATATAGTGCTAACAATATTAATATGCTTGCGATTATTTGTAAAATAAGAACGAGACCTATAATTATTCTTTTTGTTTTTGAGTTATTTGTCTTTAACATAATCTTAAAATATTATATTATGAAGATAAAATCAAGTTTTATTTATGTAGGAATTATTCAATGAAAAAGAAATGTTTAGTATTTGTATACTTTGTATTAGCCTTAAGTATCAGTTCTTCAGTTATTGTAGAATCTATCTTTGCACAAACGAATCCTTCTAAGGGGAAGATGTCTGCATCCACTTATGGTCAAATGATGATGGATGCTTTTAATTTTATTAAGAGGAATTATGTTGAACCTGTTGATGATGAGGCTATTTTTGAAGGTGCTTTAAAAGGTATGTTTAAAGCATTAAATGATCCTTATTCGCAATATTTGACAAAAGAAGATTTAGTAGAAATTTCAAAGACTACTGAAGGAAATTATGTTGGGATTGGAGTTTCTATTGTTAAGAAAAATGTTCCTGTAAAATCTGATAGTTCTGTTTTTGATGCTTCTTATGTAATGATTGTTACTGCTTTTGAAGAGGGACCTGCTTATAAGGCTGGAGTTAAGTCTGGTGATTACATTACGGATATTGATGGTAAGAGTACTACTTTAATGACAATAGAGCAAGTAGGTAGTCTTTTAAAAGGAAAAGCAGGTACTAAAGTTAAAATTTCTGTTCTAAGAGATAAAGATTTAAAACTTGAATTTGAACTTATTAGAGAAAAAGTAGATATACAGACTGTTAAACATGATGTTATTAATAAAAGTGTTGGGTATATTAAGATATTAAGTTTTAATCCAAATACTAATACGTATTTTAAAAAAGCTTTTGAAAAACTGCAAGCTCAGAACATCAAATCTTTGATTTTAGATCTAAGATTTAATACTGGGGGGTATCTTCAAGATGCAATAGAGATAGCTGATGATATTTTGGCTGAAGGACTTATTGTATCAACAAGGGCAAGAGATTCTAAGGTTCCTGTGGAATACAAGGCTAGTTCTTCACATATAGTGCCTTTGGACATGCCAATTGTTGTTTTGATTGATAAACATTCAGCATCAGCATCGGAGGTTTTAGTTGGAGCTTTAAAAGATAATCAAAGAGTTTATGTTATAGGTGAAAAATCTTATGGTAAAGGAGTAATTCAACGTATATTACCTTTCTATACTGGAGGATTTAAGATTACAAATTCCAAATACTATACTCCTTCTGGTAACAGTATTCATAATATTGGTATTAAGCCTGATTTGGAAGTTGGGGAGAGAGAATTTTCTGATACTGAGATCTTAGCATACAGACAAATTCTTGATAAGAAATTAGTAGAAGATTTTTTAAATAGCAGAAAAAATAAAAAGTCTATTACTGAGAAAGAAATAGATGCTTTTGTGGATAAGATTCTTAAAGAACATTCGATCCATAATATAGATAAGGATATTTTAGGACTTTATGTATTTTCGCAATTTTATCAAGACACACATAATGAAATGCCAATTTATAATTTACATTATGATAAGCCCTTAAGAGCTGCTTATGAATATCTTGTAAAGGGGACTAAAAATTAATCTGTGAAACAAATAGTCTTAGACGATACTTGTTTATTTGATAATGATATCATTATTAATGATGTTAAGATTTATCACTATCTTGTTGATGTAAGAAGAGTTAAGATTGGCGACACGTTAAATGTTCTCTTAAGGGGAAGAGAGGTAAGGTTTGCTAAAATTTCTAGTATAGATAATAATCTTATTAAACTCTCTACTCTTAAGGTAGAAATGCTTAAGAAGCGTGATTTTGAAATAAGTATATTTATATCTAGTCTTAAGGGTAAAAAATTAGATTTAAGTTTAAGACAAGTTGTTGAAATTGGTGTAGATCATATAAATATTGTTAATGCTGATAATTCTGTTGCTAGAATAGACATGGATGATTTGGAATTTAAAAGTTCAAGATTTTTAAAATTAATTAATGAGGCTTTAAAGCAAAGTGGCAATACCCAAGTTCCTAGTCTTAATTTTTACAAAAATTTTTTTAGCATTCCTTATTCTTCATCTGTGAATTATTATGTTGCTCATAAAGAAGGTGTTTTGCTAGGTTGTGGTGATGATATTAGTGCTTTTGGTAATATTGGAATTTTAATAGGTCCTGAGGGTTGTTTTTCAAAATCAGAAATTGATTTCTTTAAAAAGTTAAATTTTAAATTTGTAAGATTTAATACCCCAATTTTAAGAGCAGATACGGCTATTGTTTATTCACTTGCTCATTTTAAATTATTATTAGAGGGTAATAATGGCTAATTTAAAAGATATATATTCAAAACCAGATAGGATTTATTTCTTTGGAATGCCAATAGATGTATTTAAGAGCAGTGATAAATTGATTGGTCGATTTGAATATCTTGTGTCTTATCCATATCATTCGATGGTTATTTTTATTGATTGTAAGTCTTTGCTAAAATTTTTGTTCTTTAAGAAGTTTAGAAATCTTGTTAGGAGTTCTTCACTTGTTTTTTCAAATTCTAAATTATTAAGAGCTCTTTGTAAGTTTTTTAAAAGGATCGATATTGGCTGTTATGATTCGAATTCGATTTTGCTTGTTTTAATGAGTGTACTGGAAAATACATATAAAACGTGTTATATTATTGATAAAGATAAAATAATTTCTAAGAGAAATTTTTTAAGATTAAAAGAGTCACATAAAGAGATTAACTTTATTGGTTATTATGATTTGAAAGCTGTTAAGAGAAACAAAGAAATGTTTTTTGCCAATATTAATAAACTTACTCCTAGTATGATAATAAGTTTTTGTAGTGATAGATATCTTGAGAATTTGTTTTATGCAAATAAATTTGGCATTAGAACTAATTTAAGTGTATTTTTGTGATTTTTTTAATTGTAGATATTGGTGAAAATTTATATGAGGTAAAGAAATGGCATTTGTATTAGATCAAGCTGTAGTTTATCCAATGCAGGGAGTGGGAAAAATAAAAAACATTCAAAATAAGGAATTTAATGGCGAGTTTATTGATTATTATGAGATATATTTCCCATTTAATGAAATGACTTTCATGGTTCCAGTCTCTAGAGCAGATGATCTTGGAATTAGAGCCTTGGTTAGTAAGGAAAAAGTGGAAGAAGTTTTCAATATCATTAAAGACTTTGAAGAGCAAATAGATCAAAAAAAGATAAAAGATGGTAGTCATGATTTTTATAAACAAAGTGATATATTAAGTACCGCTAAATTGTATAAATTTTTGTATACGAAATCTATGCAAAAAGAATTGCCTTTCTATGAGAAAAGAATTTTAAATGATTTTGAATTGATTTTGCAACATGAGATTAGTTTAGCCTTGCAAATTAGTTTTGAAGAAGCTAAACAAAAGATAAAAGAAGTCCTGTCTATGGGAAAATCCTAGATTGTTTATTGTTTGTAACTTGTAGGAACTTATTATGTTGAGTATTTTGAGGTTTATTTTTTTAATATCTTTTAGATTTATTGTTATGTTTTTTATCTTTTCCTTAATGTTTGTTTGTACATCTTACTTGAAATATAAGTTTTTACAAGCGAATCTTTCTATTGTAAGTTTTGAGCTTTATTATGATGCCTATCTTTATGCTTTTCCTTTATCTTTAGTTGCTACTTTTATGAGAATTGCTTATCCTTTTAATGTGAAGACGTTGCGCGTTTCTGGGTTTTTTTATGGTATCATTTTTATTTTTATATTGCTTTTATCTTATTTTGGATTCTTAGCATCTGCTAATTTTAATTCTGTTTTTTTGGACTTCCATAGCAGAGGTGAAAAAATTATTAAAGATGGGGTAGTGCATTTTTTTTATGATAAAATAGTCTTTTATAGTGATGATGTTAAATCATTTGGTTTTAAAGGTGTTTTAAAAGTTGAGGATAATGGGTTTAATGAGGGAGATTTTAAAACTTTTTCATATGATTCAGATTTTTCTGAATCTGATATCATGAATTTTAATGCAAATTCATTTTTTACTCAGAAATTATATAATGATTTAATTAATTATGTTTTTAGTGATTTGGATACTTTGAATAATTTTTTGTTTTCTTTAGAATCTTTTAGTTTGATTTTTAACATATTTGGATTTGCTTTACTTTTATTTTCATTTTCTTATGTTTTTAATCTTATATTTTCAAGTGGTTTATCTTTTTTTCTTTATCCTATTTTTATTATATTATTTTTTAAGGTTTATAATATTTATGCGATTGAATTCCCTGAGAGTTTAGATTTGATTATAGGCGAAAATGTAGTTTCTAATTATGTTCCTTTTATTTTTTGTGTACTTACTTTCTTTTCTACTTATTTGATTAGCTTTATTTTTAAGTATATTAGAGTGAGTGAAGGATTTGATAATAGTTTACGTTAAACTAATTTGTTATATATGAAAAGAGAATTGTATACATTTGTAAGTAAATTTTTTATTCTTTTACTTTTATTTATTTGCTTTGTTTTTTGTTACACATATTTCTTTGGGGCAGATTATTTAGAAAAACATACATTAATAGCCACATTGTTTGATACTATTTTAAGTATTTATCATTATTTTAATGGATTTTTTATTTTCTTTGTTTTAGTTTATTTTATCTTTTTAGCTAAACCTGAGACACGGATTTATCTAAGAGACTATAAAGGATTTTTATTTAAAAAATTCTCTCCATTCATGTTTCTGTTTTTTATAATAGGCATTGTTTTTATGTTTGTTTTTAATTCTATTATGTCTTATGTTCTTACTCAAAGAAGTGAATATAAGTATAACTATGAGAGATATAATCTTCTTGCAGGTCAGGCAAATGCGATAGTTAATGAGGTTAAAAGTATAGATATAAATTTGTCTTCAAATAAGACACTAGATGTAAATGATTTGATAGAGGTTTTGCAACAGAAGAGAAAATACCTTGAAGAGTTGCTTAGAATGTATGAAAAAATGAGACTTATTTCTGATAACGATGAACTTTCAATTAATTATTACTTGACTCGGTCTGAATATGATAGAATGCCTATTTATGATGTTGATTTGGAAAAAGTTAGAAAGACGCTTAAAGTACATTTGATTAAAAATTTGACGAAGAGAGATTTTCAAGATATTGTTAATGAATTTATTTCTAAAGGTGATTATTCTACAGCTAATTATTTTGCTTATATGGGATTGATTTCGACTAGAGATGATGAATTTGCTGCACTCTTAGATTTAACTTTCAAAGCTATTAATGAATATAAAAATATTGAAATTGAAAAGAAGTCTTCAATTTTTGAAGAGAAGCAAAAAAATTTTTTATATTTCAATACAGAAAAGTTTAAGCCAGCATATTATGGTTTTTTAAAGCTTCATAATTTATTTCCAAATGATAATGAGATTTTAAATTATAAGAATAAATCTTTGGAAAAGCTTAAGGATGAGTATTTCTTTTTTGATGAGATTGAAAAGCATTATGAGCATTATGGCATCAATGATATATTTTTGTTTCAACCTAATTCTGGTAATGGGACATATGATTATATTTATATGCAAAAGGTTGTCAATACCGTTTCTTCTTATATAAAGATGATTAAAAATTTTGAGCTTATTAGATTTAATAGATCAGGTAATATTATATTGCATATTAAAGTACCATTTGCTACTCTTAAGGGCAATGGGGTTTATCAAAATGTTTTAGATAAGAAAAATGAAAATAGTGACGTTACTGCCACTAGGATGATTGTATCGCTTACAGACTTTGATTTAAGTAATCCAAAAATCATTAATATTAATAATGATGTTAATAATTTGAGTTTATTTGCAAATTCTGGTAAGGATAGCATTTTTTTGCCCATTCAAGTTCTTTTAGGTGCTTTTAATAGAGTTAAAACGTTTAACTTAATACTGATAAGTGTGTTTTCTTCAAGTCTTTTTTTAATGATGAGTCCTATTTTATTAGTTTTTTTTGGTGTTATGTTTATAGCTGCAGCTTCTAAGATAAGTTTTGAATCAAATTCAAAACTTGTGATATTTCTTATATCCTTAATAATAGCTATTTTTTCAGGTATTATTTCGCTTTTTATAAATTATTTGCTGTTGATTTTAATAGCACTCTTTATTCAAATATTCGTTAATATATACATATCTTTTATTCTGATTTTTTCTATCTTGTTTTTTATTGTGTTGCATGTAATACGAGTTAATTATAAAGAAGAATGATCTTCATTATAATTTGTGTTGTTTATATTAGATAAAAATAATTCATTAATTATGCGATTTTCTTTTTCTATTTGTTCTTTATTGAGTATATATGAATTTTTGTTTATGTATTTTTCATCTATAATAAATGAAGGTATTTTTTTTATTACGTTTTTTAATTTTAAATTTAACCCTTTATAGGGTGTAAATCCATTTGCAAATCCAAAATGTTCATTGAATTTTACTTTTTCTTTAAGT
Organism: Borrelia parkeri; assembly: GCF_023035815.1. NCBI lineage: Bacteria > Pseudomonadati > Spirochaetota > Spirochaetia > Spirochaetales > Borreliaceae > Borrelia > Borrelia parkeri. Next base: position 363,758 of record NZ_CP073159.1, on the reverse strand, counting down.
TTAATTAGCGATTTTTGTACTTCTTGGTTTAGTATCCATTGAATAAAATTTTCTATAGGTGTTGATATTTCTTTAACCCCCATAAAGCTTATGTTGCATATTGATGATTTTTTTTCTTTATTTGTTAGATATGAAAAATTAATTTTGTCTCTGATATCTTTGTTTAAGCTATTGTAGTATGTTAAGTTAGTTAATCCTGCAATTAAAATGGTTTTCTTTTGAAGTAATATTTTCTCTAAATTTAAATATTTGTATTTTTCTGTGAAGTTTTTGTGTAATGCAAGTTCATTTGTGTTTATGAAAGATTTAAAGTGGTTTATCATATCCGACATTTTTTTTTCATTATATTCTGGCTTGTTGTTTCCAAAGTAAAAATTTATGTCATTGATTTCAGATATTGTGTAGAATAAATTTTCAGAAATGTATGGAGAGATAAAAAATTTTTTTTCCTTTTGAAAGCTTTTGTGTATTTCTTTAATATTTTGTATATCAATATATTTTTGTATATTATATTCATTTTTATATATTAAAATTGGAACATCAAAGCTTAAGGGGACAATTCTATATGCGAATTTTTCAGATATATTATTCAATATTGGATAATCTGAGTAATAGTATTGTTGAATATTTTTAAAGTTTTTAGTTATGTTTATGTTATCTATATTTTTTGAGATAATTACTTGCGCATTTTCTTCATTAATCGTTTGCATGTTAATATGTTCTCTATATTTAATGATAAAGCTAGTTTTATTTTGGATATTGAATTGATTGATGTAAAATGGCATGATTTTGTTATCAGTTAATATAGTGATGGTATCATTTTTTGAGCAACTAAAAATTAACGTAAAAACTATGATCAAAATTGGTTTCTTTATGCACATAAAAAATTATTTGTTCTATTTTCTTCCATTTTACAATAAATTATGTATAATTTTTATAGTTATTTTATAATTTTAGATCTCTTTGAGAACTCCAGATTTTATTCTGAAAGGAGAGTAGCTAGTTTGGGTTTAGTTGATTTTTTAGTTTCTATCTTTAATAGAGAGCTTACTCCTGAACAAGTGAAGCAAAGAAGACTTAGAGAGGTAAAGAATAATCTAAGTAAGGTAGGCAATTTTTTTAATGCTTCAAAAATTCAGGCTTTACCTCAATTTGCTAAGTTTATTTATAATCTTTATAAAGCATTGATACCTTTTAAGTTTTTTGTACAAAGATATCGAACTTCAAATAAAATAATTCATTTTGTTGTTGAAAAGTATTTAGATGATAATCAAAAGCAAGCTTTGGAATATATTTATTCTTTCTCATCTAATGATGTAGTCAATTTTACATCTGATATATCTAAGAATTTGGATAATAATTTAAATTATTTGTTGAAAAACATAACTCAAGATCAAATCAGGTTGATAGATGAGACTTGTGGTGCTTTGGATATCTTTTTTGACTTAGTCTCGTATCAGTATTATTCAATTATTAAGAATTTTGATAGTTTATTTCCAGAAAATGACTTTATATATAAGCCAAGATTTAATGCGGTTAGTTGTGGTGTAATACTTGATGATATTAAAGATTTTTTGGAATGTATATATTCTATTAGAGATGTTTCCATTTGGAGAAATCTCTACGATATTCTTTTAGAAGTGTATGGAGATAGGGATAATTTTCCTATTAAACCAAATGTTTGGCTTAAGATACTAACCGCGATAATTGAGATAAATAAAAATAAAGAAATTTTATATCTTATAAGATATGTTAGCGGTGATCCTGATTATTTGCCTATATCTGGTGTCAAAAAGTCAAAAGCAAAGGCAAAATCATTTTTTAATGATCTCTCTAAACATGTTTCAAATGAGAGAGCAAAGATTGAAATTTTGCAAAAAAATAGTAAATCTAAGCTTTTGGCCGAAAAATTATTTCCTGGAATGAATCTTGTAAGTTTAGAGAATTATAATGAACGTATGCATGCTAAGATTACATCTGTCGTTGTGAATACTACTGGATATGTTTACTCTGATCTTTTAGTTTATTTAAAAACTCATGCGGTTAATTTTGTGAAAAAGGATCTAAGTGATATTATTAATGTCCTTATTATTAAGGGACAGTGGAAGGATATGGAAGTTTCTAGAGAAATTTCTAATGATATTCATTCTTTAGTTGGTGTTTATTCCAATCTTGTTGATTTTGATAATAATCTTGGCGAACAGGGTACTTATGGTAATAGAATAAATTCACTTTTACACAGAATTTCTGTTGGGGATAAATCTTCAGAGAAATTGCTGTTGAATATAATAGCAGATATTAATAAAAAGGCTTTAATTTTATTGAATGAGTATTATTCAGTAATTAAATCTTTTGAACGACGTTTGAATGATTGTTTAGAAGATTATTTTAAACCTGCTTCAGAAAAGGAGTTGATTTATAATTGGAAGGAGCTTGATATTGAGCTTGTAAAAAGCTATGGCAATAATGTAAACTTTGGTAGTATAATTAAAAATATAATTGATAGTTTAAATTTATTTTTGAAGTTGATGGATTTATATCTGGAGAAGAAAAATACAGTTTAGGAGATTTAGATGGGAAGAGAATGTGAAATAACAGGTAAAAAGACAATGTTTGGAAACAATGTTCCAAGGAAAGGACTTGCCAGAAAAAAGGGTGGAGGGGGACAACACATTGGTGTAAAGACCAGGAGAACTTTTAAGGTAAATTTGATAAATAAGAAATTTTTTGTTCCTGAGCTTGGAAAAAGTATTAATATAAAAGTTTCTGCAAGTACTCTAAGAAGTATTTCGAAGTTAGGTCTTAGTGTTTTTTTGAAGAAAAATTCTAAAAAGATAGAAGATTTTATTTAAAAATTGTGTTTTTGTTAATTTTAATTTATTAATATGTTTTCTATTATTGAATATTCATTGTCATTGTTGATGATCTGTTGGTTTATAAATTCAAATTTATGAAAAAGCTTGTGGATTATGATAATTGCGTTTATATTTTCAGGAAATATTTTTCGTGCATTATAATATTCTAATAGAGTTGATGAATTTAAATTAGATGTACTTAAGAGCTCCTTTAATTTTGTTGATAGTTGAATACTTTTATTTAAGTGTGTAGATTGTGATATGAAGTGGGAGAGGAATATAAAAGAATTTTCTTCCTTTGTTGTAAGCGGATTTAAAAATGTACAAAATTCTCTCAAAGTTTGATTTTTAAGTTTACCTAAAATAATGGGAATAATTTTTATATCTTGTGTTATATCTTTGATAAAATTTAATACAATTTCAATTTTATGGTCATTTTCTATTATTTTATCTTCTGTATTTGTAAATTCAAAATTTTTTATTAAATTTATTATATCTAGATTGACATCAATTGTTTTATTAAAGAATTTCCAAGCTTGATGGTCTGAGATATTAATCTGTGAGTTTTCTTTTGTTTGTGAGAATATAAACACATTTTTTGTATTATGTGCTATTACTTTTTTGAACAGAGCAATATTGTTTAAGAAAAACTCATAAGCTCCATAACTAATCAAAAGTGCTTTATGAGTTTTTCTTTTATTTAAGCTAAATAATTCTAAATTGCAATCATTGGTTGAATAAAATATATTATCAACTAAACTATTTCTTATTTTGTTTATCTGTTGTGTCCTTTAATTGCTTCTTCTACTGTATTTATTTCCATAAATTCCGTACCTTTATTAGTATCTCTATTTGGATTTCCGGAGATAATTACTATAATATCTGAATCTTGAACTACTGCTTGTGTTTTAAGCATTTCAAGAGAGGTGACTACAAATTCAGTTGTTGCCTTGAAGTTATGATCAACCAGATTAGCATAAACACCATAAGAGAGTGATAATTCTCTTGCTATCCTTTCATTATTTGTTGTAATAAATAGAGGTACACTTGCTCTGTATGTTGCCATTATTCTTGCGGTTCTTCCTTTGAGTGAATCAACAATAATGGCTTTAACAGGCATTATTTTGGTTGCATCAATTGCACATTTAATAATATAGTTTCTTATGATCCTTTTGCTGTGGAAAATTTCATCTTGAAATAGTGTTTTTTCTCTATATTTTTCAACTTCTATAGCAATTTTGGTCATCATCTTAACAGCTTCAATTGGGTATTTGCCATAAGCTGTCTCTCCAGATAGCATGATGGCATCTGTGCCATTTAGAATTGCATTGGCCACATCAGATACTTCTGCTCTTGTAGGTCTTGGATTTTCAATCATTGTGTGCAACATTTGTGTTGCAGTAATTACAGGTACTCCGTATTTAATGCAGGTTTTTGTTATTTTAATTTGTGCTAAAGGAACATCTTCAGCTGGTATTTCAACTCCCATATCGCCTCTTGCAACCATAATCCCATAAGAAGCTTTTGCAATTTCTTCAATATTATCAATTCCTTCTTGATTTTCAACTTTGGCAATAATTTTGACATCTGGATTTCCAGCAGCATTTAATATATCTTGAACGTCTTGAATATCTTTTGCATGTCTTACGAATGAATGGGCAATAAAATCAATATTTTGTTTTGCTGCAAGTTCAATAAATCCCCTATCTTTTTCAGTGACAGATTGTAGTTTAAGTGAAATTCCCGGTGTATTAATTGATTTTTTGTTTTTGATTTGTCCGTCGTTTTTAACTTTGCAGATTAATCTATCTGTGAGTTTTTCAATAACAGTCATTTCAAGTTCGCCATCATCAATAAGGATTGTCGAGCCATTTGGAACTTCATTTACAAATCCATCATAGTTGGTTTGCAATGCATTAGACTCATTGATAGGTGAGGTTGAGATTATTATTTTGTCTCCTATCTTAACGGTAATAGGATTTTCAATATTAGCTGTTCTAACTTCTGGTCCTTTTGTATCGATCATTAATGCTATTTTATTTGAAACTTGTCTAACATTGTTTATTACTCTTATTGCATCGTCATGAGATTGATGAGCAGTATTAAGTCTTATTACATTTACTCCTGCTTCATATAACTCTTTTATGTGTTCTGGATCACATCTGAGGTCAGATATTGTTGCTACTATTTTTGTTAATTTTTGTATCATTTATTTTTCTCCTACAGTACTTAAATTTTATGCTTTTTAAGTTTCAATAACAATATTTTTTTAAGAACTTGTCATTTTATTTTAAGATTAAATTAGCATATATTATAAACTTAATTTTTGTTTTTTAGTTTGTTTAATATTTTGGTATCTAGTTTTATATTTAAATTTTTTTCCCTATTAGGTATTACAAGTCCTTTTTTTTCTCCTTTGATTCTTCTTAGATATTTAACATTGGTATAGTAAAGATCAGCTTCTCCTGATTGTCTTGCAGGTTTTGTATAAAACACACATAAGTTTCCAGCATCTATCAAGACTTCAAGAGGAGGTGTTTTGTCTTTTTTACTCCTAATAAAAACATAAGCACCAGGATAGTCTCTTGTGTGTAGCCAGTAATCATTTCCCTTTGCCCAATTTCTTAAGAGTTCATCATTTTCTTTTGCATTTCTGCCTATAACAACTTCAAATCCATAAGATATGAAATGAAGGCCAATAGATGGTTTTTTTGTAATTTTTTGTTTTTTGGTTTTTTCATTTGTCGGTATGATACAGTTTGTTTTGTTGATGTGAGCTGTTTTTGATATTAATGTATTGTATTGTGTTCTTGCATATTCTAATTGTTCTTGTATGATCTTTAAAGAATTTTTGTTTTTTTTGTATTCTTTAAAATATTTTAAAGCATTATCTTTAGGGAGTAATGCTTTGTCCAGCTTTATTTTAATTTGTTCACCATTGTTATTGTTTAAAATGATTTCGTCCATTCCTTTTTTTATTCTGTTAATGTTTGATAAGATCATTTCACCTTGTTTTCTTTGATCCTCGATTTTTTCAATTGAGTTTATTTGTTTTTCTAGAGAGCTTATTTTTTTTTCTAAATTTATTTTTTCTTTTTCGTATTTTTGCTTAAATATTTCTATGTTATGTGCTTGAGTCTCTTTTATTTCTAAATTGTCATAGTAATTTTCAATAAATTCGGAGTAAGATATTTCATTGTTGTATCCATCTTTGAGTTTGACTTCTTTTTTGTCAGTTATATCATTATTTTCAATAATTTCTTTTGCTTTTGTGAATATTTCACCTGTAATTTCTTTTGATCTTGGTCTTCTATAATATGCATCAAGGATTTTAAAATTTGCGTCTGTTGCAATTATGTTAGGAGATGATGACCATAATTTTATGAAGATAAAGATTATTATTTTATCTTTAAAAACTTTAATTAAAATTATTCTTTCATTTTTTATTTGATATGCCTCAAATATTTTACCATTTTGAACTTTTGATTTTAGAAATTCAAAAAATCTTAAGGGAGGTTTGATATTTTCAAATTTCTTGTTTGTTTTGTGAATTCTTGTTTTTTTTGGATCTAATGAGATTAGTATATTAAAGTTTTTTTCATCTGTTTCTTTATTATAAAGTTCCATGATCAAAGTTTTATGGTTGGGTTGTTTGATTTTTCTTAAAAATGAATTTTTTAATGGCACTTCTTTAAGTAAGATATTTATTTCACTGTAGTTTAATGACATTTTATCCCCTTTGATCTTTTGCTAAATATGTTTATTATTAATTTACAAAATGGTATATTATAATAATAGCTTATTATTATAACAAGTTGTACTATTTATATTAGACATAGATCGTGCAATAATGTATTTGTTGTTAAATTGAGCTTAGTAATGTACGAGTTTTATAATGAAGAAAATAATATTAATTTTGTGTCCTTGTTTAATTTTTGCTCAAGTATCTGCCAATCAATATTTTGAGAATATTTATTCAAATTACCAAAATATAGAGGATATGCAGGCTAAGATTAGTCTTAACATAAAAGGTTTAAAGCAAGCAGGAACTCTGTTATATAAATCTCCCGATAAATTCATTGTTAATTTGGATTCAAATAATCAGGTTTTTGTAAGTGATGGTGAAATTTTAACCGTTTATGTACCAACTCTTGGTACTTCTTTTAGACAACAGTTGACTATGGGAAAAGTGGGAAGTGGTTTTATGAATATTTTAAGTACTGAGTATAGTGTGTCTTATACTAATTCTCCCAATTTAGAACCACTTGACGAATCTGGAGGAGGGGGAAGTACAGAGAATTTTATAAAATTGACTTTTTCAAGGCGACTTTATAAGGGTGCTGCTACGATTGATTCCTTTATGATTGCTTTTACACGAAATGGTGTAATTAGGAGAGTTATTGCTTATCCTACAGGTGGTGGTCGAGAAATAATTATTGATCTTTTATCTGTAAAATTTAATGTTGGAATTCCTGATAGTAGATTTAAGTATGATCTGCCAAAAACTTCAAATAAAGTGGATAATTTTTTATATGATGTTAAAAAAACTTGAGGTGTTAAGAAATGGAAAGAAATAATTTCATTAGATTTGGAGATTTTATAAAAAAAGCTCGGATTGATAAAGGGTTAACTCTTGAGATGATATCTGATGATATTAGAATTTCTGTTAAATATCTTAAGGCACTTGAAGATTCTAATATTGAATTATTTCCAAATGAAGTTTTAGCTTTAGGTTTTTTAAGGACTTATAGTGAATATTTAGGAATTGATGTTTGGTATGTCTCGTCCCTTTTTAAAGAATACAAAAGAAGACTTAATAGTAGCTATATTGGAATTAAGACTGAGGATCAAAATGGCAGTTTAAATTTTGTTAACGAAAGAAGGCTTGGAGGTCAGTATTTAGATCTCTCTAAGATAGCTTTTCCTAAAATGATTCAAATACTGGTAGGATTAGTTAGTATTATATTGCTAATACTTTTAATTTCAAATTTTAGTGGGATTAAGCAATTTTTAGGGAAATTTTTTAAAGAAAATCATGCTGCAAAGCGAGCTCCAGAAGTTCATGAAGTTTTTTTTGATAAAGAAAGTTTTTGGAACGTTGCGCTTGGAGATGGTGATTTGTTATCTTTAGTTTATGGCAATGCTATTGCAAATTATAGAGTCTCTTTTATGAATGATGATTTGGTTGTTACAAATGATTTGAAAAATGGGCGATATGTTTTTAAATTAGGCAAATTTCGGGAAATAAATTTAAGTGATAATGTTAAAGTTAAGATTGTGTATGATAATTATTCTCAAGGTAAGGTTCGAAAGGCTCATGTAAGCTTAGAATCTTTTATTCTCAATATTGAATATGTGCTTGAAACTAGTCTTTCTAGTAGATTTGATATTTTAAATTGGGGATTTGAAGTTAATGGACCTAAGAGTAGAGTTATTGGTGAGTATCCTACTGTATATTCTTCTCAAGAGATTTCCAACATTGATTTAATGATTAATTTTTTAAACGATACGTTTTTAAGATATGCTGATGAGAGTAATATTTATGGTAAATCTTTGCTTGTATCTAAGGGGGGGGGGCCTCTTAATTTAAAGTTCAAAAAATCTTTAATCTTGTTTTTGTCAAGACTTTCTGATGTTAATATTATTCTTCAAGGTAAGGATATCACTTCTATTTTAAAGAGTTATGGAAGAGAAATAATGGCAGTTCAATTTTTTTGGTTAAAAACCCCTGGAGGTTTTGATCTTAAGGTTTCTGAAGTTTATTAATGGACAAAATAGAAAAATTCCTCTTTAGTTTAAATTCTTATCAGAAACAGATTGTTTTAGATGCTACTAAAAATCCCATTCTTGTTTTGGCAGGTCCAGGCAGTGGTAAAACAAGGGTTATAACAGCTAAAATAGCATACTTAATCAAGGAAATGCAATTAAAACCAGAAGAGATTCTTGCTTTAACATTTACAAATAAAGCTGCAAATGAGATGAATTTAAGACTAAATTATCTTTTTGATTTTAATAAGGCTTTACATATCCAGACTTTTCATTCTTTTGGTGCTTGGCTTTTGAGACTTTATTTTAAAGAATTTGATAAAAATTATGATTCAAATTTTACAATTTGGGATACTAATGATGTTGTTAAATTTGTTAAGCAAGTTGGGCTTGCTTCAACCATTGAACTTTCAAAGCATGTTGCGTCTTTCATACTTAAATATAAGGAAAATTGCTTTTTAGATAATTATTGTAGTCTTGATGAGAAAAGTTACAAGGATATTAAATTTTATGAGCAAGAAAAATCTAAAAATAATGCTTTTGATTTTGCTGATCTTATTCTTAAAGCTGTTTTGATGTTAAGAGATTGTGAAGATGTAAAGATGAGGGTTCAGAAAAAGTTTAAGGCTATTTTTGTAGATGAGTATCAAGATACCAATTATACACAGTTTTTGTTTTTAAAAGAGCTTTATTGTAAAGATATGCATTTTATGGTAGTAGGAGATGAAGATCAGTCTATTTATTCTTTTAGAGGTGCTAGAATTGAAAATATTCTTGAATTTGAAAAAATATTTGACAATGTGTCTAAATATTATTTGGTACAAAATTATCGTTCTAGTTTAAGCATTGTTAATGTTGCAAATGATGTTATTTCAAAAAATAGAAATCGATATGAAAAAGTAATAAGTACAGAAAACAAAATGGGCAAGAAGATAAGCTTTTTTGTTTTTCGAAATCCTACAGAGGAGGCTGAATATTTTTCTAATTTCCTTCTTGAAAATGAGCTTGAGACAGCTGTTCTTTATAGATTTAATTACCAATCTTTGCAGTTTGAGAAAGCTTTTTTAAAACATAATATTCCACATAAAATATTAGGTTCAATTAGATTTTATGAAAGAGAAGAGATTAAAGATGTAATTTCTTTGTTAAGACTTTTTGTAAATAAAAAAGATAAAATTTCTTTCTTAAGAGTAATAAATAAGCCTGCTAAGGGGATTGGAAAAACTACTACGAATAAAATAATTGCAATGCTCAATGATCATAATGTTAATTTTGATTTAATTCTTGCAAGTAGAAAAGTTGCTGAGAGTCTTAAGGGTAAAGCAAAAGATTCTCTTGTCGCTTTTTTAAATCTGTATGATAAACTAGCAGAAAGTATACAAAGAGATGATTATGTAAATTTATCTGAATTTATTAAAAATGTTGTAATTAGATCTGGATTTTGGGATTATTATCAAAAATTTGATGATGGTGAAAAATCTAGAAATATTGATGAACTTATCAGCAGTGGAGTTGAATATTCAGGTAGTTTTGAGGGACTTGTAATATTTTTGGAAAATTCATCTCTTTCACCTTTAATACATGGAGATTCTAAGTCTAGTGTACTACTCTCTTCAATTCATGGGGTTAAAGGACTTGAATTTGATAGAGTGATAATATCTGGTCTTGAAAAGGGTTTATTGCCTGCTGAGATTGAAGAATTGACTGGAGAGAGACTGGAAGAGGAGAGAAGACTTTTTTATGTTGCTATTACTAGAGCCAAATTTGAGCTTATTGTTACAATGAATTTGCAAAGATTTTTTGGAGGTATGCTCAGAAATACAGCTATGTCAGTCTTTTTTCAAGATATTAGCAAAGATAATTATGATATTGTTTTTGTTCCAGAATATTTAAAAGATAATTTTAAATATTTTTTTTCAAAAAGTGGTAATAAAAGCTTTAATATTGGAGATTATATAACTTATAATGGTGAGAACGGAATAGTTGTTGATAAGTGGTATCAAAATGGTGAGCCATTTATTAAAATTAATCTAAGAAATGGGAGAAAAGCTATTTTAAGCTCAAGTTATATTAAAGGACTTGCTAAAATTTAGAGGTTAAATTTGAGAGATATTAGAGATATTCGTTTAGAAGATAGTTTAAAGTTAAGTTTACTAAGGTTAAGTAAGAATGAAGAACGAGAATTTACCATAAAATTTGAAAAAATTATTGGCATGTTAAATAAAATTTCTGAATTTGAGATAAAAGATGGCATTCAAAAAGAGGCATGTAATTTTTCTGTTTTGAGAAACGATGAGATTTTACCTTCTTTGGCGATTGAATCTATTAAAAATTTTAGCAATGTGTTTGTGGATGGTTACTTTTCATCACCTAAAGTGCTTGAATAGGGAGTATTGATTTGGAGTTCAGGGGTTTAAGTTTAATAAAAATTAAAGAATTAATATTGACTCGCAGGTGTAAAATTTATGATATTGTGCTCTTTTATAAGGAACTTTATGAAGCAAATAAGGATATCAATGGATATATTGAATTTTTTGATGATTCATTAGAATTGGCAAAAAAATATGATGAACTTTTGGGTAGAGGTGAGGGACAGAATTTGCCCTTAATTGGTATGCCCATTGCTGTTAAGGATAATATTTCAATTAAAAATAAAGCCTTGACTTGTGCATCTGAACTTTTGCAAGGATATGTTTCTCCTTATGATGCAACTGTTATTAAGAGATTAAAAGATAACGGTGCAATTATGATTGGTAGAACGAATATGGATGAATTTGCAATGGGCTCTTCTTGTGAGTTTTCTTATTATGGTGTTACGCTTAATCCTTTAAATAAAGAATATGTTGTGGGTGGTAGTTCTGGTGGTTCTGGAGCTGTTGTTGCTGCCAGTCAAGCTCCTTTTGCACTTGGTAGTGATACTGGAGGTTCTGTTAGACTCCCTGCGTCCTTTTCAAGTTTAATTGGTTTTAAGCCTTCTTATGGAGGTTTATCTCGTTATGGACTTGCATCATATGCGTCATCTCTTGATCAAATAGGATTTTTTGCTAGTTCTATTGATGATGTGGCTTTAATATTAAAATATACTTGTGGAATTGATAAAATGGATGCTACTAGCATAGATCTTATTCAAGATCCTTATCCATTGTTAAGTAAGTCTTTAGCAGGTACCAAATTGGCTGTAATTAAAGAACTTAGTGAAGATTTAATGGAACCAGAGGTTGTATGCGAATTTTCTAAATTTAAATCTGCACTTTTAAAGAGAGGCGTTGAAATTCATGAAGTTTCAATAGAGGCAGTGAACTTTGTACTTTCTCTTTACTATTCATTATCACCAGTTGAAGCTGCATCTAATCTTGCTCGTTATACTTGTCTTCATTATGGGAAAAGGTTAAATGATGAATTAAATCTTAATGATTTTTACTATAGACATAGGAGTTTATTTTTAAGAGAAGAAGTGAAAAGGCGTATTGTGCTTGGTAATTATTTATTATCAAAAGGTTATGATTTGCAATACTATGTAAAGGCTTGTAAAATTATTGAAAATGTATTGGTTCCAAAATTCAATGAAATTTTTAATAATTATTCATATATTATTACGCCTACAAGTTTTGTGAAACCTTTTAAAATTGGTGAAAATTTTGATAATCCTATAAAGATGTATTATTCTGATCTGTGTACTGTGATTGCTAATCTTATTGGGGCCCCTGCACTCTCTATTCCTTTTTCTCAAGATGATAGGGGATTACCTATTGGTATGCAAATAATTGGTCAAGTTAAGAGAGATTTTGAGCTTTTAAGTTTTGCAAAAAATGTAATAGAGGAATTGGGATTAAATGGAATATAAGTTGCTTGTTGGTTTAGAGGTTCATATACAATTAGGATTAAAGACCAAAGCTTTTTGTGGGTGTAAGAATGATTTTGGTGGAATTCCAAATTCTCGTACTTGTCCAACATGTCTTGGACTTCCTGGAGCATTGCCCAGTATAAATAAAGAACTTATTAGTAGTGCAATTTTAGCTGGGCATGCTACTAATTCTAAAATTAAAAATATTGTTAAGTTTGATAGAAAGCATTATGCTTATCCCGATTTACCTAAGGGATATCAAATATCTCAAAATGACACACCAATTTGTGAAAATGGATTTATCTTTATTGAAACTTGTTCAGGTTTAAAAAAAATCAATATTGTTAGGATACATATGGAAGAAGATTCTGGCAAAAGTTTGCATTTGCTTGAGAGTGAAAATCGAAGTTATATTGATTTTAATCGTTCAGGTGCACCATTACTAGAAATTGTCTCAAAACCAGATATTAATAATGGAGAAGAAGCCGTAGCTTATTTGAGTGCTTTAAGAGAAATTTTTAGATATCTTGATTTGTCTGATTGTAACATGGAAAACGGGTCATTTCGTTGTGATGTTAACATTAATTTACTTATAAATGAGAATGGTGTTGAGTATAAAACCCCCATTTCTGAGATAAAGAATTTAAATTCTTTTAAATCAGTAAAGTTAGCAATTGATTATGAAAAGTCAAGGCAAAAAGAAGAGTGGATTTTACATAGAAAAACTTTTGAGAGTGTAGGTAAACATACAATGGGTTTTGATGATAAAAAGGGTATTACAGTGCTTCAAAGGAGCAAAGAGACGGTAGCTGATTATCGTTATATAAAGGATCCCGATTTGCCTTTGATCAAAATCGATGATTCTTATATTGAAAGTATAAAGTCTAATAGAATGGTGGAATTGCCTTTTGATACAAGAGTTAGATTAAAAGAGCAATATGGTCTTAGTGATTTTGATGTTGTGACTTTAACGACTGATAAAAACTTGGTTAAATATTTTGAAGAGGCAGCAATTGCCTCAAGTGATCCTAAGAGAGTGGCAAATTGGATATTGTCTGAGGTATTAAGTGTACTAAATGATAGAGAGATAAGTATACTTAATTTTAATTTACCACCGTCATATATTAGTGAACTTGTTGAATTCATTGTTAGTGATAGGGTAAGTGGTAAGATAGCAAAAGAAATATTTTTAGAAATGCTTGAGCGAAATGTTTCTTCTTCTATCATTATTAATGAAAAAAATTTAGCACAGATAAGTGATAGCTCTCTCATTGAGTCAGTTGTGTTTGAGGTTTTGAATGAAAATCCTAAATCAATTGAACTTTATAAGAAAGGTAAGAGTCATGCAATTAAGTTTATGATGGGTCAAATTATGCGCAAAACTTCTGGAAGGGTTAATCCCGTTCTTGCAAATGAGATTTTAATGAATAAATTAAGGGATGTATAATAAATCTTTGTTTAGCTGTTTTCCAATAATTAAAAGAGCAAGATTTTTTTATCTTTATGATATTCGTGGTAATAGGTATTTGGATTTATACTTGAATGGGGGACTAAACTTTTTAGGACATAGGGTTCAAGGGTTAAATCTTATTCTTAAGCAAACTTTTTCAAGAGGTCTTACTGCTTCTTATCCTTCTGTTTTTAGAAAACAATTTGAAAACGTTCTTTTTTCTTTTTTTAAAGAAGCAGGATTTGTGTGTATTTTTAAATTTGAAAGGGATGCTAGAGATTTTTTATTATCTTTAACAGACCAGTGTTATTTTAGTAGTCCTTGGGAGGAAAAGCAGGGTATATATGAATTTAAGGCTGGATTTAATAATTTTAGATATCCTATGTTTGTAAAGATCCCAATGCCTGGTTGCATGTCTATTAACATTGCTATAGTAGATAATTTATCTAGAAAAATAGAATTTAGAGATTCTTTTGATGCTTTAACTTTAGCGATTGCTAGGCATATGCTTACTAAGATTTTGTCTTATGAAAAGAGTACAAAAATTAATTTTAATATTTTTGCTACACCTATATTTAAACTAATTAATAGATATATGTTTCCTCTTTATAAATCTGAGTATCATAATGAAATTTTTAATGAGTATTTAAAGAATGGCTATTTAATTAGTCCTTTTTTTGATGTTCCTTCGCTTGTTCCTTTAAAATTTTCTAAAGGAGATTTAGATGGGTTTCACAAAGTTTCTCTTAAGCTACAGGATAAATTTGGCTGTTAGTATTGACAGGTTAACTTACAAATAATACAATGAAAAAGTATAACTTTGTAGAATATCTAAGTGAGGACTGTATATTATTATGAATAGGATAACGAATAATAAAACAATATGGATTAAACCTAAGTGTGTAGAGAAAAAATGGTGTATGATTGATGCGTCAGATAAAGTTCTTGGTAGAGTTGCTACAGAAGCTGTTAAAATTTTGAGAGGTAAGCATAAGCCCTATTATACGCCCCACCAAGATTTAGGTGATAATGTTATAATTATTAATGCTTCAAATATTAGGCTTACTGGTAAGAAATATTCTCAGAAAATTTATTATAGACATTCAAGATATCCTGGAGGTCTTCGTTCTGATACTTTTAGAACATTATCTGAGAGGAAGCCAACAGCTCCTCTTGAAATAGCTATTAAGGGTATGTTACCAAAGGGACCTTTGGGACGTGAACTTTTTAGAAATCTTAAAGTTTTTGCGGGTTCTAATCATACGCTTAATTCTCAAAAATTTTATAAATTAGAAGCAAATTAAGAGAGGAAAAATGGCAAAGTCAGATGTTAAAGGTATTAATTTAGGAATGGGTACGGGAAGGAGAAAGTCTTCTGTTGCTAGGGTTTACATTAGGGAAGGTAAGGGTGATATTAAGATCAACAATAAGGATTTTGATTCTTATATTCAACTTGAAAATTTAAAGACAATTGCTTTGTCTCCATTAGTTTTAACAAATACTCTTGGAAAATATGACCTTTACATTAATATTTATGGCGGGGGAATTTCAGGCCAGGCCGGTGCTATTAGACATGGTATTGCAAGAGCTCTTTTTGATCTTGATGAAGAGTATAAAATGATTCTTAAGTCCAATGGGTTTTTAACAAGAGATTCGCGAAAAGTTGAGCGTAAAAAATTCGGTAAGAAAAAGGCTAGGAAAAGCTTTCAGTTTTCAAAAAGATAAGTATTTTGTTTATATGAAAAAAAGCCCTCTTATGAGGGCTTTAGTTATTATTATTGTTTTTTAATGGAATAA
The DNA here is from genome assembly GCF_023035815.1 of Borrelia parkeri. NCBI lineage: Bacteria > Pseudomonadati > Spirochaetota > Spirochaetia > Spirochaetales > Borreliaceae > Borrelia > Borrelia parkeri. The sequence continues at coordinate 348,046 of NZ_CP073159.1, read as the reverse complement.
AAAACGTCTCTTCCGTGGTATTCGGCAATACTTCCTAGTTCTTCTTCTATTCTTAAGAGCTGATTATACTTAGCTATTCTGTCTGTTCGTGATAAAGATCCTGTCTTGATTTGTCCTGTTCCAAGTGCAACAACAAGATCGGCAATTGTTGTATCTTCTGTTTCTCCCGAGCGATGTGAAACTATTGCAGTATATCCTGCTTTTTTTGCCATCTCTACAGCTTCAAAAGTTTCAGTTAGTGTTCCAATTTGATTTACTTTAATGAGAATTGCATTTGCAACTTTCATTTCAATTCCTTTTTTAAGGAATGATGTGTTTGTTACGAATAAATCGTCACCAACAAGTTGAACTTTATTCCCAATCTTATCTGTAAGTTTTTTCCAACCATCCCAATCTTCTTCAGCCATTCCATCTTCAATTGATATGATAGGATATTTTTCTACCCATTTTGCCCAGTATTCAACCATTTCTTCAGATGTGAGTTCTTCTTTTGTTGACCATCTAAGTACATATTTTTTTGTTTTTGGATCATATAATTCAGATGTTGCTGGATCAAGAGCGATTGCGATATCTGTTCCAGGTGTATATCCTGCACTTTGTATGGCTTCCATAATAACTTCACAAGCTTCTTCGTTTGACTTTAGATTTGGTGCAAATCCACCCTCATCCCCAACAGCTGTTGCGTAACCTTTTTTACTTAAAATACCTTTGAGTGTATGGAAAACCTCAGCAGACATTCTTATTGCATCACTGAAAGTTTTTGATCCAATTGGCATTATCATAAATTCTTGAAAATCGACACAGTTATCTGAGTGAGCACCTCCATTTATAATATTACACATTGGTGTAGGTAAAATATTGGCTTTGTATGCACCAAGATATTGATAAACTTTAAGCCCAAGGTGTTCGGCTGCTGCTCTAGCTGTAGCCATTGAAACCGCAAGAATAGCATTAGCCCCAAGTTTTGATTTATTAGGAGTGCCGTCAAGTTCAAGCATTTTTTTGTCAATTTCAACTTGGTTTAAAGCACTCATTCCTTCGAGTTCTGGAGAGATAATATTTATTATATTTTCAACTGCTTTGAGTACCCCTTTCCCCATATAAACAGATTTATTACCATCTCTTAATTCAACAGCTTCATTGGTTCCTGTTGATGCGCCTGATGGAACAGCTGCTCTACCTAGAGAACCATCTTCAAGTATGACATCTGCTTCAACAGTTGGATTTCCTCTAGAATCAATTATTTGCCTAGCTTTTATTTCATAAATATGAAAGCCCATTTTCAGCTCCTTATTGGTTAATATTTGTATATTTACTTTAGTATATATTTTTAGTATAATAATAAATAAGACAAATGTGTAGTATTTTGGCAAAAGAATTGTTTATTGGATTTTATAATTAAATCATGGAAAGAATTTTAGGTTGGCTATTTTATTTTATATTCTTTTTCTTTAATATTTTTAATATTTGTTCACAATGTTATGTAATTGAAAATTTTGATTTATCTTTAAATGAGTTTTTAGAAGTTTCAACAAGAAAGGATAATTTATCACCAATTGTTGACTCTAAGAGAGTCATTATGTTTTATCCTCCAAATAAGGGTATTAGGAAAATTTTTGCTGCTTTTGATTTTGATGGTTATGCAAAAAAGTATTTATTTAAGAAGAATAAGTATGGACTTTTTTTTGTAAAGATTAATCTCCCTCATGGAGTTGGTAGCATTAAGTATAGGCTTGTTGTAGATGGTATCTGGACAAATGATGAATATAATAAAAATGTAGTGTTTAATAAAGACTTAATACCATTCTCTATAATTGATATAGGTGTAGATCATAGTTACGTGTCTTTACGAAATCCGATTGATTCTTCTGATGGAAGAGAAGTTGAAATTTTTTATATAGGTCGTCCTGGACAGATTGTTACGATAGCTGGCAATTTTAATAATTTTAATCCATTTTTAAATAGATTAGTTGAACAAGAACCCTATAAAGGGGTATATACTATTAAGCTTAAAGACCTTCCTAAGGGTAGAATTTATTATTATTTTGTCGATTCTGGAAATAAAGTTATAGATAAGAATAATGTTAATAGAATTAATCTATATTCGGTTGAAGGTATTGACAATAAGATGGATTTTGAAGTCTCTTATTTTGATAATTAATCGCTTAAAGGGAAGAATTGAAGTTCTTGTTAGCAATTCTTAATACAATTTATCTATGTAAATATAAAAATTTATGCTGAATTAAGTTAACAACCCACATTGTTTTGTGAGGCCTAAATATAGAAATATGGGTTAAGACAAATAAACTTTTATTTGTCTTAAGTATCATTTTTATTGATCAGATTATTCATTTCATCAAAAAGGTATTTAGATACGAAATGATCCTTTTCTACTTCTTCAAGAGTTGTATTTTTTGGTGTGATAGATGTGTTTCGTATATTTGTTAGAGATGGTTCATCAAGCTTGATAGTTTTGTTTTTTATTTTTTCAGGATCAATTTCAGGAATAGATGCTATTAATGTTTTAGTGTATGGATGCTTAGGGTTTGAGAATAAAATTTCTCTAGGTGCAATCTCTAAAATGACCCCCAGATACATTACGGCAATTTTATCGCTCATGTATTTTACTACTGCCAAGTCGTGTGAAATGAATAGATAAGATAAATTCAATTCTTTTTGTAAATCTTTAAGTAAATTTAAAATTTGTGCTCTTATTGATACATCTAGTGCAGACACGGCTTCGTCTAGCAGTAAGAGCTTGGGATTTAGAGCAAGTGCTCTTGCTATTCCTATTCTTTGTCTTTGTCCCCCTGAGAATTCGTGTGGATATCTAGATAGCATGCTTTTTGCAAGTCCAGTAATATCCATTAATTCATTTACTCTTTTTTCTATTTCTTGCTTGGTTCTTGGGAAAATTTTATTTTCGTTGTATATCACTAATGGTTCTGCTATTATTTCTTTTATTGTCATTCTTGGATTGAGGGATGTGTGTGGATCTTGGAATACCATTTGCATGTCTTTTTTTGTCTTTAAAAGTTCTCTTTTTGACAGTTTAGTAATATCTTTTCCATTGAAATATATGTTGCCAGATGTTGGTGTGTAGAGCTGCATTATTGTTCTTAAGGTTGTTGATTTCCCACATCCAGATTCTCCAACCAGTCCTAATGTTTTATTGCGTTCAACTTCAAAGCTGATACCATTTACAGCATTTACCTTACGTTTATTTTTCCAAAATAAAAAGTTTTCTCCAATTGTGAATGTTTGTACTAAGTTTTCTACTTTAAGAATTATGTCTTTTTCATTTTTCATTTAAAGCTCCCCCATTTTGTTTGTAATAGTCCCAATAGGATTATCTTTAATTGAATAAAGTTTTTCGTTTGGATCCTTATCAAGAGTAAGTATTGATTTTAGAAGTCCAATTGTATATGGATGTTTAGGATTTTTAAATATTTCTTGTACTGTACCTTCTTCTACAAATTTTCCTTGGTACATTACAGAAACTGTATCGCATACTTCTGCAACTATTCCTAAATCATGGGTTATTAATATGGTGGAGGTATTAAATTTTTTAGACAGGCTTTTTATGAGTAGTAATATTTGTTCTTGGATTGTGACATCAAGAGCTGTGGTTGGCTCGTCTGCAATTAATAATGATGGATGGCAACTGAGAGCCATTGCAATCATAACTCTTTGTCTCATTCCCCCTGAAAATTGGTGTGGATAGTGTTCTATTCGCTCTTCTGCATTTATGACACCAACTGTTTTTAACATTTCTATTGCTTTTTGCTTTGCTGTCTTTTTATCTAATTTTTGATGTAACATTATTGTTTCTTCAATTTGTGTAGATATTCTTAAATATGGATTTAAAGAAGTCATTGGATCTTGGAATATCATTGCTATTTTATTGCCTCTAATATTTTGCAGTTCTTTTTCGCTAAGTTTTAGTAAGTCTTGACCTTCAAATAGTATTTTACCGGTTTTGTATACTGTCGTAATTTCAGGCAGTAATTTTAATATTGCCATGCTTGTGACAGATTTACCGCTACCAGATTCTCCAACAATAGCCCTAATTTCTCCTTTTTTCATTTTTAAGTTTATGTTGCTTACAGGATATATTGTTGTATGCTTCAACTTAAACTCAATTGATAAATTTCTTATGTCCAGCATATAGTCTTCTTTCATTTAATGTCTCCTAGAGGTTGTCTTTTGGATCAAATGCATCTCTTAATCCGTCGCCTAAAAAGTTCATAAATAGTAAAAATATTGTCATGACTGTTGCTGGGATGAAAATTTTCCATGGGTATTCAATAAATGTGGGGATTCCGTTTTTGATTAATTCTCCCCAACTAGTCATTGGTGCTGATATTCCCAGACCTAAGAATGATAAAAATGATTCAAGCATAATGAATGATGGAACATTCATTGTTGTAATAATTACTATCATTCCAAAGCTATTAGGAATTAAATGTTTAAATATCATTCTCTTATTTGTTGCACCTAGTGTTCTAGCCGCCTGTATAAATTCAGATCTTGCAAGTGATTTTACTTGTCCTCTTACGATTCTAGCAATTGTTAACCATGAGATAATGCTAATTGCAATAAATACCCCAATGATATTTCTTTCCATAACAGTCATTAAAATTATTATGACAAGTAAAGTAGGTAAGACATAAAAAATTTCTATTATTTTAGTTATTATCCTATCGATAATACCATCAAAAAAGCCCGCTATTGCACCTATTATAGTACCTATAATCATTGATATGAGTGCTCCAATAAAGCCTACAGATATTGATATTTGACTTCCTTGTATTATTCTTGCAAGCAAATCTCGTCCAAGATTGTCTGTTCCTAGTAGGTATATTCTTTTGTGTATTTTAATTTCTTTTCCATCAATTGTTTGAACCTCGGTCTCTATTTTTCTTTTTATCTCTTCTAGTTTTGCTTTTTCTTCCTTATTGATTTCTCGTTTTTCCTTTGCTGATAATCTTTTTATGAAATGAAGTTCCTTTTCATACCATAGTTCTCCAGCATACTTAAGAGATGGGGGCAAATCGGCATGTTCTACTACTTGAGTATGATATTTGTATATTGGTAGTATTGGCCGAAGTATTGCAATTAGTATATAAAATCCGATAATAAATATACTAATAAACGCAAGTTTGTTTTCCTTGAATCTTAACCAAGCTCTTTTGTTTGCTGTGTGGATTTCTACGTAGGTGTCTTGCTTTTCCTGTTCGTTCATTTTGTTCTCCTATGTTCTTGGATCAAGCTTTTTATAAGCAATATCAGATGCTAAAATGGAAATGAGCAAGATTGTTGAATATACTAATAGTGAACCCATGAGTAGTGGATAATCCCTGTTTAGAGATGATTCTACTGTAAATGTACCCATTCCAGCAATTCTAAATATTTGTTCAATAACCATACTGCCAGAAATTATACCAGCAAATGCAGGACCTATATAACTTACTAGAGGGAGTATAGAGCCTATTAACACATGCTTTCTGATTATTACATTAAAGCTTAGTCCTTTAGCTTTTGCTGTTCTTACAAAATCGCTCTTTAGTATTTCTAACATAGAACCTCTAATAATGCGTGTAAAAATAGCTATCCATGGCAAACTCATTGTTAATATTGGCATAATTAAATTTGTAAGACCTCCTCTTTCTGAAATCCATCCAGAAGTGTAAAATAATTTTAATTTTACAGATAAAAAATATTGTAAAAGAGGACCAGTCACAAAGGTGGGTACAGAAATTCCACATATTGCTGCTATTCTTATTATATAATCGGTGCGAGTGTTTTTTTTGATCGCTGCTAATGATCCTAGTAAAATTCCAAGTGTGAGAGATATTATTAAGCTTATTATTCCAATTGTAAATGATTTAGGAAATCCTAATTTTATGTATTGATTTACATTTAAATCTTTCTTTACTAATGATGGCCCAAAGTCTCCTTTTAAAATGTTTGTGATGTAGTAGTAAGCTTGCACATAAAAAGGTTTGTCAAGATGGTATTTTTGCATCAATTTTTCTTTAACTTGAGGATCAATGGGTTTTTCAGAATCAAATGGGTTTCCGGGAGCAAGCCTCATTATTAAAAAACACAAAAAAATTATTACTATTAAAGTTGGTATTGTTTCCAGTATTTTTTGCATGGTAAACTTTAACATAATTGCTCCTTATTATAACAGAAAGATTTTTTTCGTTGTATAATTAGTTATTTTAACATATGAGATTGAATTTTTTTCAAAAAATATTGAATTTATTTTAGTTGAGACAATTTACACAATTAAGCTAGCCTTACCTTATGCATTAATATATAAATTACAATTTTTAAAGAAAAGAATTAAATGTTTGATAAACAAACATCTATCTTAATAGATGTTTGTTTATTGTTATTTGATTCTTTTAATTTCAGAGAAATTAAATCTTTCTGAGATGTTAGGTACCCAACCGGTCCATTTGTCATTTTTGAATAGGTAATTTCCTGCATATATGTATATTGGGGCTACAGGGAAATCTTTCTTTATAATTATTTCTTCAGCTTGTCTTAAAATGTTTTGTCTTTTAATTGGAGCTTGCTCGTGATCAGATTGGTTTATTAAATTTTCATATTCTTTATTAAAGTACTTGTATGAGGAAAAATGAGCAAACTCTTTTTGGAATAAACTTAAGAATGTTAATGGATCTGAATAATCACCCATCCAACCAGATCTTGCTATTTCATAATTTCCTTTTTCTTTGGTTGCTAAGAATGATGCCCATTCTTCATTTTCAAGTACAATGTTGATATGTAAAATTTTTTTCCATTGATTTTGAACAAATTCAGCAATTTTTTTATGACTTTCATTTGTATTATATTTGAGTTTTAATTGAGGGAAATTCTCACCATTAGGATAACCAGCTTCAGCCATTAGTTCGTTTGCTTTTTGTGGATTAAATAATTCTAGTGGTTTGCCGTAAGAATAATTATTAAAGTTTGGGCTTATATTTCTTGTAGGAATAGAACCATTATCTATAACTTTTTTTGTTAATGTTTCTCTATCAATAGCAAGAGTTAAAGCTTCTCTAACCTTTACATTATCAAGTGGTTTGACTTGTGTGTTAAATGAAAAGTAGTAAAGACCATTAATAGCAGATGAATAATGATCATTTCTTAATTTTATTTCTTTTATTAAATCAGGTGGAATTGCTCCATGTGTAAGCATATCAATTTCATTATTTTCATACATTCTATAGGCAGTGGATGCATCATTTATTGTGTAAAATACAAGTTCTTGTAATTCAATGTTTTTAGCGTTAAAGTATTTATCATTTTTTATAAGTGATATTTTTTCGTTGGGTTTTCTTTCCTTTAGTTTGTATGCACCACTTACTACCATATTTTCAGGATTTGTCCAGTTTTTTCCATATTTTTCAATAGCATGAACTGGTACTGGTATGAAAGATTGGTGTACTAGCATATCTAAAAAGTAAGCTTTTGGAGTAATAATAGAGATTTCTAGTGTCAATTCATCTATAGTTTTAATGCCAAGTTCAGAGTCTGGTATTTTGCCATCGAAGTAATCTTGTGCATTTTTGATTGTTGACTTAATCATACCGACATAATTTGATGCTGTATCTTTATTTAACATCCTAAGATAAGATCTTCTTATACCTTCAGCAGTAATAGGGACCCCATCACTCCAAACGATATCTTTTCTTAAGTGAAATGTATATATAGTTCCATCATCGGATATGTCCCAAGATTGAGCTAGTCCTGGCTTGTATCCACCAGTTTTTGAGTCACCATCTACTATACCACTAAACATTTGTGCGACTATAGTTGCACCTATTTTATCTTCAGTTAATTGTGGATCTATTGATTTAGGTTCTCCTCCCATGCTGATTTTGAAAGACAAATTTTCTTTGCTACTTTCCTTACTGCAGGCTAAAATAGCTATTAAGAAAAATATCATAAACGTATGTTTTTTTATGTTCATTCTTTTATCTCCTAGTTACTAAAGTTAATTCTAATTCAATTAAAACAGTTAAAAGTTTTAAAGGGTTTTTCCTATAAAATTTGTTTTATTGAACCTTTTAATTTATTTGGTAAAAAAATCAATTATACCATAAAATACGTTTAAATATAAAGATAATAAGAGAGGCATATGAATGTAGGATATTATTGGATATTAAATGAGATGTGTATCTTTGCTTAACTTTTTGAATGGTTACTTGGTGTTCGATATAAAAAAAGTTATAAAGTAAAATAATGAACTATCATAAGAGAGATTCAGATGCAAAAATTTTGAGGTGATTTTAAAATCTATGATTATGTAATAAAAACCACTCCTATAATTTGTAGAAGTGATTTTTAATCATTATTAAGTAATTATTAAGTATTAGTCTATTAATTTTAAAGTTATTTTCATATTTTATTATTAATTATTAATGTTTTCTCTTTTATATTTTATTTCTTCATAAAGATAAGCTTCTGAAACATTAGGAATCCAACCAGTCCATTTGTCATGTCTGAATAGATAGTATGATTTGAGTATTGAGAGTGGAGCTACAGGAAAATCTTGCTCTATAATTATAGCCTCAGCTTGTCTTAAAATGTCTTGTCTTTGTAGTGGGTCTTGTGCAAAATTAGATTGTTCTATTAAATTGTCATACTTTTTGTTTGAATAGCCATATGCTCCAAATCCTTGATTATCTGTTGTAAATAGACTTTCAAGGAATGTTAGTGGATCTGAATAATCACCTGTCCATCCCATATATGATGTTTGATAATTACCTGTGTTTCTATTATTTAGGAATGTATTCCATTCTTCAATTTCAATTTCAATGTTAATGTTTAGTGTTTTTTTAAGTTGTTCTTGCAAGAACTCTGCAGTTATTGCCATTCCATTTCGTTGTGAGGTTTTATATTTAAGAGTAGGAAAACCTGCTCCATCAGGATAACCAGCTTCAGCTAGTAGTTGTTTTGCTCTTTGTGGGTCAAATAATTTTAATTGTTTCCCGTAAGAATAATGCTCAAATGGTGGTGTTAAGTTTCTTGTTGGTTTTGATTGACCCTTTAGAGTAATCTTGTTGAGTGCTTCTCTGTCAATAGCAAGAGTTAAGGCTTCTCTAACCTTTACATTATCAAGTGGTTTGATGGTGGTGTTAAATGCCATGTAGGATACTCTATTTATAGGATGAGAATAATAGTCATTTCTTATCCTAGCTTCATCTAAGTATTCTGATGCTACTTTGGTTAGGAAATCAAGTTCGTCGTTTATGTACATGTTATACGCGGTGTTTCCTTGTACCTGATAAAATATCACTTCATCTATTTCAACATTTGAGGCACTGTAGTACTTATCGTTTTTTTCAAGCACTATTTTTTCATTTGGGATTCTTGTCTTTAATTTGTATGCACCACTTACTACTATATTTTCAGGATTGGTCCAAGCTTGTCCATATTTTTCAATAGCATGAACTGGTACTGGTATAAATGTTTGATGTGCTAACATATCAAGAAAATAAGGTTTTGGAGCAACTAAAGTTATCTCTAAAGTTGAATTGTCTATAATTCTAATACCAAGTTCGGATTCCGGTATTTTACCTTCGAAGTAATTTTTTGCATTTTTGATTGTTGATTTAATGATGTCAACGTATTGTGAACCTGTTTCTTTATTTAAAACTCTAAGGTAAGACTTTCGAATTCCTTCAGCAGTAATGGGAACTCCATCACTCCAAATAATACCTTCTCTTAAGTGCAGTGTGTATACAAGTCCATCTGCAGATATATCCCAAGATTGAGCTAATCCTGGTTTATGTCCCCCAGTTTGTGTGTTTCTTGTTGTTAAACCTGCAAATGTGTTTATAATTATGTTGAATGCTTGTACAGAAGTAGCAAGTTGAGGATCAAGTGAATCAGGCTCGGCTTCATTTGTTACTCTAAATGTTATCTTATCTTTGTGTTCATCACCGGAACAGGAAGTTAGCCATATAATCAGTAAAGATAAAAGAATTATTGTTTTATATTTCATAGTTTATTTATTCTCCTTATAAATATTTTTTATTTTTCTTTTGAATTATTCTTGTTTAACATACTTGAATGGATTTTACTTTAATTTGCTAAATAAATAAAGTATAATTATGTAAAATATTTATATGTGAGTATATTACATGGAATATTTTTGGTTTGCTAGTATCTTTTTTTCAAGAACTTTAAAGGATGAAGTTTTATGTTTATACGTAATGAGAGTTTTAATAAATATTTTAAAGGTATTGAGAATGAATTTTTTAGTAGGTTTAAAGCTATTGAAAAGATAAATTATTTAAATAATTCTTATCATGAAGCAGATTCTGTTAGTAGGAGTTTGGTTGATACAATGATTAAAAGACTTCTTAAGAATAATTCTACGATTGTTGGTATTCAAAATATTTTAAAGCTTTATGAAAAATCTAAATCTGGCAAGTCTTCAATTATATTAATGGAACATTATAGTAATTTTGATTTTCCTTGTTTTCAGTTTTTGCTTAATCAAATGGATTGTAAGGAAGTTTCGGAACATATTGTTCCTATAGCTGGTGTTAAACTTTTTAAAGATAATTTATTAATTAAAACTCTATCTTTAGGTTATAGTGTGATATTTATTTATCCTCCACATGCATTTGTTGGCGTTGATCATGAAACGCTTAGGGAGCGACGGGTTTTTAATGCTAATTCTATGAGATGTATTGCAGATAAAAAGAGTAGTGGTTATATGATTCTTATTTTTCCTACGGCTACAAGATATAGGAAAGGTAGGCCTGAGACTAAAAAAATAATTTCAGAAATTTCAAGTTATTTTAAGCTTTTTGATTATTTTATAATGGTTGGTGTTAACGGGAGTATTCTTGAAGTTTCATTAAATGAGGATATGTCTTGTGATGTTTTTAAAGAAGATACTCTTGTTTATAATGCAACAGAAATATTGGATATACTTGAATACAAAAATTTAATTTTAGAGCAGTTAAATCAAGAAGGTTTAGAACCAACAAAAGAAATTTTGGGTTCTAGAATTGCTGATGATTTAGAGAAACGTTTCGAGGTTCTTCATGAAGAGGGAGCCAAGATATATAGTAGTTTGATTTAGGATTTTTATTGTAATATGCCAGATATAGAGAAAATAAATAAGTTTAAAAGAGAATTATTAGATAATATTTCCGATGAGAGAGCTCAAAAAGAACGTTTTGGCATTAAAATGGATATTGAACCTCCTAAAGATGGGGAGTCTATTGTTCCTTGGGAAAAACAGGAAGAAGTTTTTGATTTAGAAGAAGAACCTGGTGATGAGCTTGATTTAGATGCTATGCTTGATGATCTTGATAGTGAGGAAGAGCAGAAGGATGGATCTAATGAAAATGATATTGCAATTTTAAAAGATTCTAAAAAAGTAGACATTGATCCTGAGTTTAATGATTTAGATAATGATTTTGATGTTTTAAGTTCTAATCTTGAAGAAAATCTTGAAAAAGTTCTTGATGATAATTCTATTAGTTTAGACGATGCTATTAATTTCGATTTAGATAATAATGCTGATAATTTGCAAAATTTAGATATAGAGAGTGATTTGGATTCAGATTTATTAAATTCTGATGAATCTGTTGACAATGGGATTGATGCTAATAATTTGAGTCAGAAATCTCTAAATGATAATAATGATGATTTTGATCTTGAAAATATGATTAGTGGTCTAAATGAATCAGATGAAACAAGTGATCGTTTAGAAATGCCTGACAGTGATGAATTTTTTTCTAATGAAAATTCTGAAAATCTTAGTGATGGTGAAGAGGATAAATTGTCTAATCTTTCAGATGATTTTGAATTTTTGGAAGATGACCAAAAAGAACCTTTAGGTAAACATAATTTTAAAGTTAATTATCCTTTATTTTTCAAGCATTTAGATTCTTATCCTAGAAATTTGAGAATTGCTATTGCTGAGGCTTTAATGCTAGAGAATGTCTCTAGGTACAAAATTGAAGCATTAATTGATCTTGTTGAACAAAATAAAAAAGGGCTTAAGTTTATTGCTAAATTTGTTGGAGACATTGTTGGGCGTTCTGTTAAATTGCCTGTTATGTATTATAAAGCAGAGGAATGTAGCAAACTTGAAAAGAAATTTAGCTATAGACTTTCTAAAGCTTTAACTCCAATCTTTAAAATTGCATCTCTTTTTGTTATTTTGACCTTTTTGTCTTTTTATTTTTTAGTTGATGTTATGTTTTTTTATATTGCCTCTGATAGAAAATATAAAGAGGGAATATCATACATATATGAGAATAAGAGAGATCTTGCTAAAGCTATTTTTAGGGATGCATATTATATGAAACCTAACAAAAAGTGGTTTTTAACTTATGCTAAAGTTTTTGAAGATGTAAGAGATTTTGATAGTGCTGAGGAAAAATATGAAGAATTATTTACCATTGATCCATTTTCTGTGGGTGCTTCTAAGAGAAGACGTAAAAATTTTGATAGGGATGGGTATATATCTTATGCTTCTATGAAAATGAGGCTTGGTGAGTATGCTGATGCCAATGCTATTTTAGATGAGGTTATATCTTATTCTATTTATGATTATGAGGCATTAATGGCTAAGGGTGATAATTATTTTCAGTGGGCGCAAAGAGATCCTGCATATTACAAAGATAGCATTAATAATTACACTATTTTGCTTTCAAAATATGGTCATAAAAAGGAAATTTTGTTTAAGCTTTTTAATGCTTACATTGAGGCTGGTGCTGAGAAAGAAGCTGAAGATGTAAATGCTTTTATTAAGGTAAATAAGGAATTAGATATTGATGAAGTAGTTTATACTAAATATGTTAAGAAATTGATAGATAAATATGTTGAGTTTACAGTTTATAATAAAAGAATAAATGCTCTTTCTAGAAATTTAAAATATTTCAGTGCTCAAATGAACTTACTTAATAAAGAATTTTCTAGTTTTAAGGCAGGTAATGGAAAAAGCATTTCTAATACTTTAAATGATATTAATCTTAACTCAGAGATTGAATATATTCTTAGAAGAATTTTATTCAAAAATCCTGACTACGATAAGGCTCTTTTTGAGAGTGGTAGATATTTTTATTATATGGGTGATCTTAAGAAATCAGAAGGGTATTTGTTAACAGCACTGAATAGTTTTAGACAAGAAGATTCAATTAAAAATTCTTATGAAAAGATTGTTGCTTATAGAATTTTGTCAGATATTTATGAGAGGAACAATGATGCTCTTAAGGCAAGTAATATTGTTAGTCTGGCTTTAAATGATTATGATTTTTATAAAAAAAATGGTCTTGTTAAAAGCTCTAGAGAGCTTGCTTTAATTTATGAAAAGCAGGGGGATATTCTTAGGACTTTAAATGGTTTTAAAGCAGCTATATCTTCTTATGAAATGGCAATAAATGAAGGAGTTAATTCTCCAGATGTTTATTACAAATTAGCATTGCTTAATTATAAGGAAAATAATTATAAAGATGCATTAACTTATTTATTTAGAGTTCAAAATATGTCCGGATTTGCAAATAGTAATAAAGTTTTAAACTCAATTGCATCTGTTCTTTACAAGATGGGTGATTTTGAGGCTGCTAGGAGTTATTATTTAAGAGTATTACAGAATTTGGAATCAGAAAAGTCTAGCATTTTAAGTTTTAAACCTCAAGGGAATGATCATCATAAAGCTTTATTGATAAAAGAAATTGAAATTTACAATAATCTAGGAGTTGTTGAGATAAGAGCATCTCTTGGTGATAGGATTGAATCTGGTGTTGTTAGAAATAATAATCTTTTTGATTCGGGGATTGCGAATTTGACTGAATCTTCTAGAATATTTGATCTCTTAAATCGTGATGATGATATGGTTAAGAGTGTTAAAAAAGATCTTGCTAGTTTAAATCTTAGAGGTATTTTTAAGAATGATTTTATTGGTTCTAAGATTTTATTCTATGATAATTTGGCTGATAATCTTTAGATTATTTAGTGTTTTGTTAGTTTTAAGGCATATAAGGGTGCCTAATAACGTGTAAGGATTTATATGAAAAAAGCTTACTTTATGATTTCCTTATTTATTGTATTTAATTTATTTTCTTCAATGAATGATCACTTAAGTATTAATATTGATGATGTATATGTTGAGGCTCATGAAGATGGGTTTCATCTTTTTATAAGAAAAAAGCCAAATATTAAATCGGTTATTTTAACTGAGTCTTTTGAAATCCCAGATAAGAGTAAAGACGTTTCTACTTATTCATTTAGAACCTTGGAGTATAATAGAATTAATGGGGATGAGATTAGAATTTTAAATGGTAGAGTTATTCAAAATAGACGTCTCTTATCATTAACATCTTCTACACCTGTTAAAAATAGAAGGTTTGGACAAGCTTTTCATATCTTAATACCTAAAAAGTTGAGATACGGTTTTCCTAATTTTTCGACAAGGAGTGGTGATATCGATTTAGAAGTTCTAAAGAGAAAAAAAGATCCTTTTTGGTTTTCAATTAGAACTTTTGAGAAAAAATATAATGATTATTTAGGTCAGTATAAGGATAATGCTTATGAATTATTCTTTGGAGAGATTCAACGAGAAAGTACAATTGAGAATAATGATTTAAAAAAAGAATTCTCTAGATTTGCAGATGATGTTGTTGTTGCAAAAAGAGGACTTGATCTTGTTGATAAGATAAAAAACATTCTAGAAGAATCAGAAGATCCGCTTGCTGATTTAGATCTTGTTTTTGTTATTGATGTGACTGATAGTATGAAAAATCATATCGAAATTTTAAGAGAACACCTTTTCTCTATGATAGAACCGCAATTAAGTCAATATAGATCTTATAGGGTGGGTTTTGTATTTTATAAGGATTATCTTGAAGATTTTTTAACAAGATCTTTTGATTTTAATAATAAGGAATATTTAAATAATGTTCTTGAAGGTATTAGTGTGGGTGGTGGGGGAGATTATCCTGAGGCAGTATTTGAGGGAATTAATTCTGCTGTTACTCAATTTGATTGGCAAGCAGATAATAGGTTTATTATCGTATTGGGTAATGCACCTCCCCATGAATATCCTCGAGGACCTATAGTTTATGAGGATGTCATTAGATCAGCTAAGGAAAAAGATATTACAATTTATGGAATATTACTTAAGTAGTGGTTTGTATTGATTGTGTATTATGATTTATTTTTTTGTTGTTTTTTTATCTTTTCTATTATCTTTTGAGATAAGGGAAGAATCCATTTAGGTATTTGCACATTAGATTGTATTAATTCTTCAAAGAGCTTTTTTGCTGTGTTATTTTTATTTGTCACATAATATATGAATGCGATTTCATACTTTCCTATGGCAACGATGCTTTCATTTTCTTTATAATTTTCAATCATTTTTTCATATATCTTTAAAGCAGATTGATAATCGTTAACATTTGTTGCTTTTTGAGCTTCTCGTAGGTAAATGCTGTACGGAGTGTCTTTTGTAAGTTGTTTGTTTAAGTGGGCTACTGTATAGCAGGAAAAGAATAGGATACTTGTTAGTAATAGTTTTTTCATTTTTGATTCTCTTATTTTGTAAAAAAATTTGTTTAGATTAATTTTATTAGATATAAAAAAAGAAAACAAGCATAAGCTTATTTTCTTTTTTTGTTTTATTTAGAAGGAATTATTATTTTCCAATTTTCATGTATTAAATCTGGATTCTGGATTTTTTGTCTATTTGCAAACCAAATTTTTGGCCATAGATAAGGGTCGTTGTACAATTTCTTAGAAATACCCCACAATGTGTTTCCGATTTTAATTATATATAACTCTTTACTTGAGTGACTTTGATAGGCTTTTAGATATCTTGCAGAATCTAAGAATAATTCATTTGCAAGTCTAAGATTGTTAAGATTCTTAGCTTCAAGTCCTTGTTCCCATAATTGTCTGGCTTTTTCAATAAGCTGGAGTGTTTTAAATTTATTTGGGTCTGGAGTTTTTACTTCTTCAGTTTTTTCTTCATAAGCAAGTACTAATGAATCCATTTGTCCAAGTAAGTAAGTTTCGTCTTGTGGGTTTAAAAGATTTATGCGTTCACCTTTATCCTTAAGAAGCGCTCTTCCATTCCATGGTGATGGTTTAATGAGTTTATTGTTTCTATAAACGGGGAGTTCAGAAGCAGCTTCCAATGCTTTTAATTGTTTATACATTCTCTCTTCCGTTTCTTTAAGAGCTCTTGCTTCTTTTGCCTTTTTAGCAGCTTGTTGTGCTTTATTAAATGTTTTACTATACATTCCAAGAGAGCTTTCGATATCATACATTTTATATTTTCTTGCTGCTTCAAAATATAAGTTATTTACTTCGTCGATTTCTAATGGGATCCATATGTATGCTTCATTAGCTTCAGCATCATTCAAGTATTTTTCAATGTTTTCTTTCAAGTAGTTTATTTGTTCTTTTTTTTCCGTTGTATCTCTTGCGATATTTCTGTACCTTTCTAATACTTTTAGGGCAATTTCATTACCTTCTTTAATCTTTCCCTTTGCAAATTTTTCGTGCATTTCTTTTTCAATCTTTTCAGTCTCATTAAATTCTTTAGAATAAAAAAGATTTCCTCGTTCTCTTAGGACTCCGTTTTTTATATCTTCAATGTCTCTTTTTATATCCCCAGTTTCTTTAGTTGAAATTTTGGAGTTTGCATTCTTTGTATCCTCTGGCGGGGTCTTACATGAAATTAAGAAAAGAGCAAATACAGATAACATTAAAAATAATAATTTGCTTTTTTTTATCATAAATACATCCTTCTTATGTGATATTGACTACATAAATTAAGAACTTTGCTTTTTAGACATTAATTCTTTTATCTTTGCATAAAGCCTCTAATTAGTATATTATTACACAATTTAACATTATACAATTTTTTTACTGTATAACTGTATATATTAAGTTCCATTTTTATTGTATCAATACTCTAACCCTTGCCTTTAGTATTTCTTAGAAATTTTAGCATCTCCACATGTTCTTTCTTCTGGTGGAGTTTCACATGAAATTAGGGAAAGAGCAAATACGAATAACATTAAAAATAGTAATTTGTTTTTTTTCATAATAAGTACATCCTTTTGACATAAGATTGACTACATAAATTGTAGCTTTATTACGTTTTAGGTTCTTTAAAAGAACAGGCTTAGTATAAAATATTATTTTTATACTTTCTTGAAAAGTATAACGTATTTTTCATTTTTGTTAAAGTTAGTAAATTTCTTTAAAAAAGATATAATTAAGCTTATAAGGTTTGAAAAAAGAGGAAAATTTGATTGTGAAATCATATGTTATTATCCTTTTACTTTTATTATTACAAGTGACATTATTCTCTCAAGTAGCGTCTATTAAAGAAATGGAAGGACAGATTAATATTATAAGGAATGCTATTCCTGTTAAATTAAATTTGGGAGATGAAATTTTTGAATATGATTTTATTGAAGTGGGAGATAATTCTAAAATTAAAATAGGTTTATATGGGATAAATGGTATTGCATCAGATTTAACCTTATATTCTAATACCCATAGTCTTATTTGTTATTCTTCTCTTAAAGATATGCAGGATGCAAAAATATATTTATTTAAGGGGAGTTTAGAGGTTGTTATTTATGAGGTTGTGCAAGGTTCTTCATTTTCTGTAGATTTAAATAATTATTTTTTTATGACAGATGCTCCTGCAAAATTTTATGTAAATTGTGAATACTTTAATAATTATTTTGTTAGTGTTTTTGATGGAGTTCTTAAACATTATAACAAGGATGAGTATTGGATTTCAGGAGGCACTAGTATTTTACTTTGGGATAATAATTCTTTTTTATATAAAACCAGTGATTCTGTATCGCAAAATGTAATTGAAAATTTAAAAGAAATGTCTCGTAAAAATTTTGTTTCTCTAAATAATAGTCGTTTAACTTACATATTTTTAAAATATATTGAAGATAGTTTTAGATTTGATTTTGTATATGATTATTTAGTAAGAGATCCTAAATTTAATACCATATATTCAAAGTGGAGTTTAGAAGATAAAAATTATACCTTAGGGAATAGAGTTGACATGATAAATTATGTCAATTATTTAAGAGGGCGTATAGGTATTCTTTTTAATAATTTTATTTATTTGGCCAATGTGTTTTTCTTTATAGAAGATATCGTTAAGCATTCTTCTAATGTGTTTGATAAAGTTAACATCCATGGGGCTATTTTAAAATATTTGAAAGGTTATAAAAAAAATCGCTCGTCTTTAACAAAGAAGTTTTTTAAAACCGTTCATTCTTTTAAAATGTATTTAATTCGTACAAATGGTGATATTCCTAGTAATTTAAGTATTAATGAATTTTATTTGTTAAAACCTAGAGAGTTTTAATTTTGATAAATGTTGTGATTGTGAAGTATTGGTAAAAATTCCTATCTTCAAGATTAATAGTTTTAATTTGATTTAGGCTATTTCTTGCATTGAGTTTTTGTTAATAAGTTTCTTGTTATATTGATCCAATGCTGGTTTTTTTAAGCAATTTTAAGCAAAAATCGGATATAGAATTGGACGTGATAGAGGCTTTTATGGTATCTTTTTACAAAGAAACTTTTTTGAAAAAGTTGGTATATTGTGCGTTTTAGGTTTTTGATTTTATGCCATTTTGTTCTCGTAGTATCAAGTTTTATTTTATTTTATGAGAAAAAGGTGTTTTATTTCTGTGAGTAAAGCTCTTTTTTTTAGGATTTTTTGTGTTTTTGTTTCACTAATTTGTTTGTTTTTATTTGTTTATATTAATTTTTTTAGAATTAGAGAACCTAAATCTTCATCTAATAGAAAAATTGCATTATTTATTCCTGGAATCATTAGTGGTTCTCCTTCTTATAAAGCAATGTATGATTTTTTAATTGAATTTAAAAAAAATAAAAGTGATATTGAGATTCGGTTGTTTGAAGCTGGGTTTAATCAGCGTGAATGGATAGAATTACTTGAAAAGTTATTAAATTCTAACAATTATGATTTTTTGATAACGACAAATAATGCAATGCAAGGAATTATTGATAGGGTTTCCCCAAATTATCCTTATACTAAGTTTTTGATTTTTGATTCTTTAGTTAAAAATACTAATCCACAAGTGTATTCACTCTCTTATAATGTTGCAGAAGAAGCTTACATATTGGGTTATTATGTGGGTTTATTTTTAAAAAGTTCTAATTTATATAATAAAAATGTTGCCTTGATTGCTGGACAAGAATATCCTGTTATGAATAATTATATTTTTCCTTATTTCAAGAATGGAATTAGAGATATTTTAGATTCAGAAGTGTTCTTTAGAACTTTAGGAAATTGGCATGATAGCAATAGAGTAAAAGTTTTATCTGACTCTTTAATTTTAGACTTAGGAGTTTCTGTAATTCTTCCAATTGTAGGTACAGCGATTAAAGGAGTTCTCTCATCAGTTCGTGAGCATGGTGTTTTTGCTGTTCTTTTTGATGGTGAAGATTATTTGAATAATAAAGATAATATTATTGGTTCAGGCGTTACAAATCAAAGATTTTATTTAGAAAAAGTTTTGGGAAAAGCCCTTAAAGGGGAGCTTAAATATGGAACTTATAAGGTCCTTGGCTTTAGAGAAAGGGGGGTTTCATTTAATTTGTTGAATAAGTTTTATTTAGAGAATACCAATTCAAAGATTAAAAAAAGACTTGAGGATAAAATAAAAGAGATGAATAATACTGAGATCAAAATAAATTTAGAATAATTTATGGTAGAGTTTAAAAACATAGTAAAATCTTTCCCAGATATTGAAAAACCTATTCTAGATAGTGTTAATTTAAGAATTGAGGAATCTAAAATCTTGACTGTAATTGGGAGAAATGGAGAAGGTAAGAGTACCTTATCAAAAATTATAGCTGGATTTATTCGTTTTGATAGTGGTGATGTATTTATAAATAATATTAGGCAAAAAAACTGGAATGTGGATGTAGCAAAGAGTAATGGTATTTATATTGTGTCCCAGATTCCAAAACTTGATATGAACTTAAAAGTTTGGGAATATCTTAGTATTTATTGGTTTGATTCTCAATTTTTTATGCCAATGAATAAATCCCATACCTATAGATATTATAAATGGCTTAGGCAATTTTATAATATTACTTTTGATCTAGAGACTAGAATACAAGATTTGAATATTAAAGAAATCTATTTTTTGCTTATTATTTCTTCCCTGAAAAAAAATGCAAAGATTATTATTTTTGATGAGAGTGTTTCTTATTTTTCTCAAAAAGAGGCTAAAGAGTTTATTAAATTGCTTCAAGCCCTTAAAAGAGCAGGTATTACTTCTCTTTTTATTACGCATAGAGAGATTGGCAATGCCATAAAATTTAGTGATGAATTTATTATTCTAAAAGAGGGGAAGTGTTTTAGAACGACAAATAAAGAGATAATACTTAGTAAGCTTGAAATTCCTGCTGATAAGTTTATTTCTATGAGTATTAAGCGTGGTGGGCCAAATAAGGATTTTATAAAATTTAATTTGTTTTTTGAAGATTTTTGGAAGTATGATATTAGTTTTTCTTTGAAAAAAAGAGGAGTTTTAGGAATTATTGCAGAAGAGGCAGTAATAAAAACATGGGAAAAATTATTCTTAGGCGAGATTCCATTTGTAGGATGTATAAAGATGAATGGGCATAGATATGAATATATTAATTTTTATGAGCTCAAAGCTGGTTTTTTACCTTTAGGAATTGGTAATTTATTTTCTGATAATATGACTATATTGGATAGTTTTTTGGCCAAAATAATGAGTTTTGAAAATGAAATTTTTATTAAACAGTCTATTATTAATGATCTTAAAAAATTTTTTAAAAGAGACATGGAATATTGTGATAGTAAGATACTAAAGACTTTTTATTCTAAGTCTTTATCATTCTCTGGAGGAACTTTAAAAAAACTTGCTCTTTTTAGAGAAAAATATATTACAAAGAGTTTTTTAATTTGTTTTTCACCTCTTAGTAATTTAGACTATAGAGCATATAGTGAGACATCTAATTTTATTCGTAATTTTTCTAATGAAAAGCCTGTACTACTAATTACTCCTAATTTAGATGAATTACTGCTTTTATCTGATGATGTTTTGGCAATAAAGGCTGGTGAGGTTGTATTGAGATTGAAAAGAGAACATATCAACAAAGAGGCTTTAAAGGAAATTTTGTTTATATGAGGGCATTTAGAAGAGAATATATTTTGTTAATATTTTCACTGAGTGTGTTGAGTATTAGCTATTTTTTTGATGGTTTTTTTAGTTTTTCTTATATGAAAGTGATGTTGTGGAACTTTATGTTACTCTTATTAATTGCTACAGGAATCTCAACTTGTGCTAGAAGTAATAGTTTGACTCTTGGCGATGAGGGTCAAGTTTATTTCGGAGCATTTTTATCATATATATTTTGTGAGTTTTGTGGACTTACATACTTTAATTTTATATTAATAATAATTTTAAGCTCATTTTTAGTTGGTGTTATAGGAATTATTCCTTTTTTACTGACCTTTTTTTGTGGAGTAAATGGGATGCTTACAGGTCTTTTAATGTCTTATGGAAATCAGAGATTAGTTGATGGTTTTATATCAAAGCTTGTAGGCTCGAATGGACTTTTAAATCAGACAAAAAGTATTGATAAGATATTCGCTATTGATACTGTTTTTCCATATTTGCTTTTATTTAGTATTTTGGTTTGGGGGTGTTATGTATTTATTCATAAAAGAACTATTTTAGGATTAAAACTTGAGATATTGAGTGATAGAAAGCCGTTAAGCAAATTTTTCGGTATTAATGAATTTAAGTATAAGTTTTGTACGGTATTTACCAGTGCTTTTTTAAATGGTCTTGTGGGTTCAATATTTTTAATTTTTTTTAAGAATTATTTATTTTTAGGATTAACCGCCGGGATTGGTTGGAATGGATTTGTTGTTGCTGTAGTTTCAGGATTTAATTATATGTATGTATTATGTTTTAGTTTGTTTTTTGCAATGCTGAATGAATTTAATAATTATCTTAAAATAAATTATTCGTTTAAATTTGAATTTATTGGTTTATATCAAGCTATATCGATTTTTATTTCATTGTTTTTAATTAATTCGGGTAAAAAATAAATGTTTGGTATTTTTTTACATTCTATAGTATTTGCATATTTAGCTCTTGGAATTCTTTATGCTGAGAGAGTAGGACTTCTAAATATATCTATTGAAGGAATTTCTTTTTTATCTGTTTTCCTAACATCTTTTTTTATTTATTTGGGTTATGGAATATTTGCTTCAGTTGTTATGATGATTTTTATCAGTTTGATCTTTGGTTTTTTTTTATCTTTTATTGTAATAAATGGTTATAACATTTTTATAACGGGTATAGGAATTAACATATTGTGTTATTTTTTAGTTAGGGTTTTGATGAAAGCTAATTTCAATTTTATTCCAGGATTTAGTTTAAATATTTCCAATAATTTTGCTATTATTTTTTTTGTTATATTTTTTTTCGTTTTTTTAAGTTTTAGTATTTATATACTAAATTATTCAAGAGTTAGAGTAGTTTTTGAGTTTATTCGTTCGAATGATTATGAAAATATCTTAGGTGAGCGAACTAGTAATTACTTTAAATCTTTTGCTATTTTTGTATCCGTAATCTCGTCAAGTATTGCAGGTTCATTTCTTGCTATCAATTTTAATGTTTATTCTTATGATTTGGGGTTAAATAATGGGTGGCTTGCTATTTGTATACTGTATATTGCATTTGCAAATCCTTGGCTCATTTTCCCAAGTGCATTTTTGATGATATTTATTGAATACGAGTTTTTTAATTTTCAGGATTATGTTAATTCTTATTTTGCCCTTTCGTTGCCCTTTTATATGGCTATATTAATTAATATATTTGTTTCACTTTTTAGAAAAACTAAACTATTTTAGCAATATCATTTATCGAATTTTTGAGCTTTTTTAAGGCCCGAATTTGTAATTCTAAATCTTTGATTTTAATTTTATTAAATTTATAAAAGGGCATTTGTTTGATGATATCTAAATTATTTAGAAATATTGTAAATATGGTGTCATCATATGTTTCTATTTGGAAAAGAGTATTTATTATCAGATTAAATATTAAGTCTTCATCTTGTATGAAATGATAAAATCCTTTTTTTAAAATAGTATCAATTAATATGTATATATTAGTATTTAGTAGTTCTTTATTATCTTGAATAAAATGCATTATATAGTCCATTGAGTTTCTTGATTCTCCTATGAGAAAATATGCCCATGAAATATCAAGATAATTTTTTGTATCTTTAAAATCAATTATTTGTAGATAAATTTTTGTTTGTTCGATTGCTTGTAACCAGTTATTCATCAAGTATTCTAATTCTGCAATCAGTAAATATGCATCAACTTGTTTTGGATCTGTATTTATAATTTGCATTAATAATGCTTTGGATTGATTATATTCCTTTAGCTCTTTGAGTACCATTGATTTTGTATAAAGTTCATCTATTTTATTGATATCTTCTGTAGGAATTGTTGCATAGATAGAAGTAATGATATTTATCCAGACTAGCATTATTGCATATTTTTTCATAAATTTTCCTCTTTGATTTTCTTTACAATGTCCATTATCATATCTTTATACTTGTTAATCAATGCGTATGAATTTAATTCTTCTATAAATTTATTAAGGTATGACATTGCAAGATTTGCAGAATTTTGAATAGCATTTGATGAGTTAATCATATTGCTAAATTTTAATATTTCTTTTTTTGATTCATTTATAGATTTATTTTTAATTGCGCTTAATTCTTGAATGATTTGCTCATCCAATAGTTTTTCTTTTAAAAAGTATATTATGGGCAGACTTTTTTTTCCTTCAATTAAGTCATCTCCAAAATCTTTGCCGTTAATTCCATCTTTAATATTTTTGATATCGTCTATTATTTGGAAACAGGTTCCAAGTTTTAGGAATGTGTTGTAAAGATTTTTTGCTTTATTTTCATTGTTTGTAAGTATGCCGGCTAAAAATCCAGCCATGCCAAAAAGGCAACTTGTTTTAAGTTCTACTAAAGATATGTATTCGTCAACGTTTGGAATATATGTTCCATTATGTAATGCGATATCAATTCCTTGTCCTAGGTGAAGATTTGAGAGTGTTGTGAAAAAATTTTCATAAATTAATAGTTTTTGACTTTTTTTTAATTTAGAAGTTTGCATTAATTTTGCAGGCAGAAAGTAAATTAAATTTGCTGTATTAATACTGTTATCTAATCCGTAAATTAAGTGAATAGCAGGTTTACCCCTTCTTTTAATGGCCCCATCTTCTATGTCATCAATAATTAAACTTCCAGAATGAGGTAATTCAATTAGCATGCTTAGTTTGTATAGATTTTCAGTATTTTTTTTATTATATCCTAATGCATATGCTAGTAAAATCATTAGCATTGGTCTTATTCTCTTTCCCCCTCTATTTATTATTTCAATAGCTGGGGCTTTAATTGTCTTTATTGTGTTTTTTTGTATATTAAGTTTTAGCTTTAAATCTTTGTCTTTAAATAAATTGAGAAAATGGTCTTGTGAGAATATATTATTAATATTTTTTTCGATCTTATCTAAAAATGATTTATTTTGCATAATAATAATTATAATAAAAAGTATAATGGATTGAGTGTATTGCAGAGCATTGATATGTATAATGTTTTTGATGAATATTCACGAAGAGCTAAAAAAGAAGGATATCTTGCTAGATCTGTTTATAAATTAATAGAAATTGATAAGAGATTTTCTTTGTTTCCTTCTGGCAATATATTGGATATTGGAGCGTCTCCTGGCAGTTTTTCTCAATATGCTTATGGCAATCTTAAAGATGGGGTGCTTGTTGCAGTTGACCTTAATGATATAGATCTTAATTTTACTAATAATTTTTATTTTATCAAAGGTAATATATATATCGATGAGATTTGTCAAAAGATAGAGACTTTTGCACCTTATAGTTTAATTATAAGTGATGCAGCTCCCAAGACTACTGGTAATAGATTAGTTGATACAAGTAATTCTTTTAATTTGAATATGAGAATAGTTGAATTGGCGTCTAGAATTTTAGTAAAAGGTGGTAATTTATTACTTAAGGTTTTTCAAGGAGGCGAGGAAGAACAGCTTTTTTATAAGCTTAAGAGTTATTTTAAGATTGTCAAAAAAATTAGACCTAAAGCTGTGCGGAAGAATTCCTTTGAGATTTATTTTTTATCTAAAGATTTTATTAAGTTAGATACAAATATTTAAATTATTTAAGGGTGTTGGGATGTGTTTATGAAAGAAAAAATTATGGAAAAAAAGTCTCATTTGCAAGTTGCATGTTTTAAGATAGGCAAAGAGAGTTATGGGGTTGCAATAGATCACATTAGGGAAGTAATTAAAGTACCTTTGGAAAGTATATATGCAATACCCAATGTTCCTGATTATATTACGGGCATTTATAATCTTAGAGGGAGTGTTATCCCTTTAATAAATTTAAATATTAGATTTAAAATTCCTTCTGTTTATGTAACGGAAGAAGATAAACTTTTAACAGGTTATTTAATAGTGAATATCAAAGATAAGCTTTTAGGAATATTTGTAGATAAAGTTCTCAAGGTTATTAGCTTTGATACATCAAAGGTACAAGAACCTCCTGCGACCTTGCAAACTTTGGATAGAAAATACATATCTGGTGTTGTTAAAATTGAGAATGAGGAAAATTTTGAGAGTGATTATTTAATTTTAATTGATATTGAACGGATATTTGACAAGAGTGAATTTGCAAGGATTCCATATAAGGAGAATAATGAAGAGTAAGGTTCTCATTTACGTGAATTATTCAAATTTAGATGCCGAGGTTCTTGCTTGTGAAATACAAAAATATTTAGAACATAAATATGGTGTTTTAAGCTTATTTGCAGGAATTGATAAATCTTCAGAGGTGTTAACTGAGGATAATTTGATTCTTGCAATAACTTTGGGTGGGGATGGTACGGTTTTATTAGCTAGTAGCTTGCTTTTGAAGAATGATATTGATATTCCAATTATTTCAATAAATTTAGGCAAGGTAGGATTTTTAGCAGACATAAAACCTATCGATTTTAAAGAAGTCATAGATAAGTTTTTTGATAATTCTTTAGTTATTCATAGTAAATATTTACTTAGTATTAGTGCTTATGATAATGGAAATAATGTGTTTACCAAATATGCTTTAAATGATGTAATTATTCGTTCTAGTGTGATTAATAAGTTGATTTATGTAAATCTTAGGGTTAATTCAGAAGATTTTCTCTCATATAGGAGTGATGGAATAATATTTGCAACTCCTACAGGTTCAACCGGATATTCTTTCTCAGCAGGTGGATCTATTTTAGAATCAGATCTTCAGGCTTTTATCTTAACTCCTATTTCTCCACATTCTGTTTATAATCGTTCCTTTATTTTTTCAAGCGGGAGTAAGCTTTCTCTTTCATTTCAGAAAGGGCATGTGTTAAACTCAGCATCAATTTTCGTTGATGGCATTAATATTGGTAAATTTGGGGTTAATATTATTTTTGAGTTGGGACTTGATAATAAGAGTTTACGTTTTGCATCATTTTGTACAGATACTTTTGTTAGGAGACTTAAAAATAAGTTATTATAATGTATGGCGTTTTATAATATAGATATAGCTTGTTTTGAAGTTTTGTATGTTAGTTGAACTTTTTGTAAAAAATTTTGTTTTAATTAAAGAGCTTTCTATTAAGCTAAGTACTGGTTTAGTAGCGCTCACAGGTGAGTCTGGAAGTGGAAAAAGCTTATTATTATCATCGATTTATTATTTATTTGGTGGAAAAATTAAAAGTAATATAATTATTAGTGGAGAACAGGAATGTGTTTTACTTGCCAAGTTTAAGGTGAATAGTGATGTTAGAGATTATTTGTCTTCTAAAGGTATATTAGCATCAGATTTTATTATTATAAAAAGAGTAATTATATTTGAATCTTCAGAGACTCTTTTGAGTAATTATTATATTAATAATGAACCAATTTCTAGTACCATATTAAAGCCAATTTTTAATATGTTGATTGAGGTACATTCTCAAAATCAACAGTATTTAATTTTGAGGAATCCTTCAAATAATTTGAAGATTTTGGATAATTATGCTAATTTAAATTCTCAATTGGAAAAATATAGATTAGTCTATGAAGAATATATTCAATATTTAAATGATTATGATGATTTTGTTTCGAAAGAGAAATTGCATAAAGATAGTAAAGAAGAATGTGAAAAAATAATTGATGAGATAGATTCTTTTAATCCTAAAATAGGTGAAGAAGAAATTTTAAAGACTAGGTTAGATGAGCTTAAAAATCATGAATCTTTATGTAATGCTCTTTCAAGCTTAAAGAGTGTTTTGAGCTTGAATAATAATATTTCTGCTTTAAGTGAGATAAGGAAGGTAATTTGTGATGCTGAGTATCTCTCAGGAGTGAACAATAATTATTTTGAACTTGAAAATCGTCTTAAGAGTTCTTACTATGAGCTTGAAGATATTGGTCAAGCTTATAGTAGGTATCTTTTTGACAAGACTTATGATGAGAAGGAAATTGAGTCAGTAGAGAATAGGTTATATGCTCTCTCTCGTCTTCGCAAAAAATATGGACCAAGTCTTGAGGATGTCATAGTATTTAGAAAAAGGTGTGATGACATTATTGATTTGTCACTTAATTTTGAGACTGAAAGATTAGGTAAAGAGCAAATGTTAAATGATTTGTTTGATAGAGTGAAAAAATTGGCATTCGATATCTCAAGCCTTAGAAAGGCTGCTGCTTTAAGATTTGCATCTGGAGTAACTGAGATTTTGCATAAGCTTAATATGGGTGATGCAGAGTTTTTTGTGTCAGTCTCTGAAGGGAAAATCAAATCAACGGGTATAGATGAGGTGGAATTTTTAATTTCTAGTAATACTGGGCTAAAAGCCCAACCAATTTATAGAATTGCATCTGGGGGTGAGCTTTCAAGAATAATGTTGGCTATTAAGAGTGTTCAAAATGTTGATGAGAGTAAGCTTATCATATTTGATGAGATTGATTCTGGTATAGGGGGTGAGTCTGGTATGAGTTTGGGTAAGTATTTAAAGGGATTGTCAGAAAATATGCAAATATTTGTTGTTACTCATCTTGCTAATATTGCAAGTCTTTCAGATTATCATATTTTGGTAAAAAAGGAATATATTGAAGATAGGACTTATGTTCATGCTTGTTTATTATTGGGTAATGATCGTGTTTTAGAGGTTGCTCGCATGCTTAGTGGAAATGTTAATGATATTAGCTTTCAACATGCAGAAGAGCTTTTAAAAGGTAATAATTGATATGAGTGGGTATTTATGGATTTAGTGCATAATGAAAATTATCAAAAAATTTTGTTTATTGATGATCTTATTTTGCAAACTTTAAAAGACATAAAAGACATCAAGAAATCCGGTAAGCTTGCACTGGATTCGGGAGTAACGGTTAATTTTATTAACTTAAATTTAAATGTTTTAAGTTATATTGCATCATTAAATTATTTTTACACAAAGCCTAGATTAAAAGTTAACTATGATTTTCGAGTAAATCTTTTTAGTTTGATTTCTGATTTTTCGTTGTTTATAAGTCCTGTTTTACTTATTTCTTTTGGCGAACTTATGGATAATAAGTCTGTGCTTAATTTAAATCCTGAAGAACGATTTTTGATTATTAGAAAGTTAGGATATCTTATTGATTTGGGAATGTATTTTAGCAAAGGTGATTCTAAAGCGATTTTCTTTTTAGAAGATATATATCTTAAATTTATTGTTTTGGTTAAAAATTTTATTGATTTTAAGAATTTGTCAAAAAATTTAGTTATTGATAGTCCTTTTTATAAGGTTCAATTAGCTCATCTTATTAAATCTTTAGATCTCCTAGAGGAAGGAGCATTTTTGTTAAGATCAAGATATGAAGTAAATGGGGCTTATGGACTCTCAGAACAGATTTTAGGTTATATTCAGGCCGGAAAAACTTTAGCTACTGTTACTTCTCAGAAAGCGATAGCTGAGAAGTTTGCAAAATTTTATGAAGTTTGGTCTGTTAAATTTCAGTCAGATTTGAGCAGGAGTAGGTGATTTTGAGGGGAGGATTTTAATAGGTGTGAATCTTTGTAAAGAAAATTCAACTCGATTTAGAAGAATCAAAAATTTTTTGTTATCAATTTTCTTATTGATATTTATAGTATTAGTTGATTCTATCTTGAAATCAACAATTGATATTTCAATCTTTTATAAGTTTAGTCACTTTAAGAAGTCTGATAATTTGGTTGATATTGTTCCAATGCGTAATGTTTTTATTAATGATCAAATTTTGAATTTAGATCTCAATAAATATGATTATCATATTGTAAGTGATCGTTTAGTAAGTTTTTCAGACTATTATTATGTGCTTAATAGGTTTAAAGATAATTATTCTGTATTTTCTAGGAAGACAGATAAATTTTTGTTTGCTTTGGCATATAAGGATTTTGTTTTTACAAAAGATAATGTTGTTTTTGCTTTAAATAATTTACATAAGGCTTTAGAAGTTTATGGGGCAGATGGAAGTAGAATTTTGTCTTTCAAGTTTATAGCTTCAATATTAAGTATTGATTATAATGATGATGTTTTGGCTTTAGGACTCTCTGATGGCAAAACTTATGTGTATAAACGTGGAAAAATGGTTTATGGTGGTGATTTATTAGGTGTTGGTTTGCCGATTATATGTCTTAAATTAAGCTTAAATAATAAATATTTATGTATTTTAAGAGGAAATGAGGAATTCTCTATAGAGGTTTTTAACTTAGAGGATGGATATAATCAGTTTTTATATTTGAAAAATTTAAAGATTAAAGA
Source organism: Borrelia parkeri (assembly GCF_023035815.1). Lineage (NCBI taxonomy): Bacteria > Pseudomonadati > Spirochaetota > Spirochaetia > Spirochaetales > Borreliaceae > Borrelia > Borrelia parkeri. Next base: position 318,112 of record NZ_CP073159.1, on the reverse strand, counting down.
TTTTAATCCTTTTTTTAAGATTGATAAATTTTATAATTTGTTTGTTGAGACTGCAAATTCATTTTTAATACTTAATATTAATAGTGGTAAAACTTTTAAAGTTGATAATAAAAATTCTGTTTTAAAAGCCTCTTATGATCCTTTTTCTAGAGTGTATAGGATATATTTTTATGATTTGAGTGGTAGTATAATCAATATAAGGACTTATTCTGTAGATTCTTATAATTTATTTGATAATATCTTTTTTAAAGATAAGGTGAATTCATATGTTGAATTTGATGAAGGAATTTTATATTTTAATGATGATAGTGATTTAAAGTATTTAGGGTTGTAATTGTGATGATAATTGCTTTTCTTTTTTTCTTTAATTTTTTTAATTTGTATGCGTTTTTGGAGTTTGGAAAAGATGAGAAGTTTGATTTGGTAAGTGATTTTGGAGAATTGAGAGATGATACTTTAAGTATTGGTATAAAATTAAGAGCTTTAGATACACACTTTTCTATTTTTTCAAATAATTATAAGATTTTGTATTCCAAGAATAAGGTTAGTGAATATGATGGAAGCATTTTGATCATTGTTGATAAAGATTTGGGTTTTAATTTGGAATTTTTTGGTGATTTTATATACAAGAATGAGAAAATCTTTTTAAAGAATGATAATAAAGTTTTTGATGTAGTGGTTGTTGATCATTATAGTGGGCATATAATTAATCCTTTATTTGTGATAAAGAATAGAAATAATTTAAATATCAATTCTTCCTTTTTATTAGGTAATATCCTTTTAAAAGGTAAGGATGATACAATGTTTGAGTTAAAGGAGGATATTGATTTAGATTTAGAATTTGGTGATTATGGTCTTGTTTTAAATTTTTTGAAAAAAGAGATTGGTGTTACAAAAGCTATTCATGGTATTTACTATTTTGAAGTGTTTTTAAATAATAACAGTATTTTTCGTGCTGATTTTCAGAGCATATCTTTAAACGGTAATTCATATGTTGTTTTTGAGAATAAGGATTATAAATTAGATCGTTTTAATATAAAAAGAGATAATGGAAATATTGAGATAAATAATCTTGAGTTTACCAGCGGTCATAACGAAATTAAGATCAAATATGGAGATGTTTATAATACCGAAAATAGTTTAACTTATAGGTTTACACTCAATGGGTAATATTTTTCATATACCTGTATTTCTTGATGAAATTATTAATCTTTTAGAGGCATCAAATATAAGTGATAGGTTTGTTTTTGTTGATTGTACTCTTGGGGAAGGTGGGCACTCAAGTGCAGTTCTTAAGAAGTATCAAAACATAAATGTGATTGGGATTGAGAGGGATGACATTGTTTTAAATAGGGCAAAAGAGTCTCTTATAGAATTTAAAGAAAGAGTTTCATATTTTAATGATTGGTTTGATGATTTCTTTAGTGAATATCCTTTAAGTAGTAAAATCAATTTTATTTTAGCTGATCTTGGTATTTCCATGTTTCATTACAAAATGAGTGGTAGGGGATTTTCTTTTTTTGAAGATGAAAGATTAGATATGAGGCTGAATCCTGGTGCTGGAGGTCTTAGTGCTTATGATATTGTCAATAATTTTGACAAAAAAAGACTTGAAAATTTAATCTATGAATTAAGTGGTGAACGTTATTCTAGAAGAATTGTTAAATCTATCTTAGAACATAGAAAAATTAAGAAAATAGAAACCTCAAGAGAGCTGCAGAACATAGTTAGCAAAGCCTATCCTAGGATAAAGCTTAAAATAAATCCGGCAACTAAAACTTTTCAAGCGTTAAGAATTTATGTTAATGATGAGCTTTTTCGTTTAAAGAAAAGCTTGCCATTATGGGTAGAAAGCTTATCAAAGAATGGCGTCTTGGCTATTGTTACATTTCATTCATTGGAAGATAAAATTGTAAAAGAGTTTTTTAAAGGTTTAAGTAAAGAACAATATTGTATACTTACTAAAAAGCCTATAATTCCAAGCTTTGAAGAAAAGAGATTTAATAATGCATCAAGAAGTGCTAAGCTTAGAGTCATAAAAAAATTATATGAGTAAAATGGGAAAAATTGAAGTTAGATTATACTTTTTATTGATTCTGATATTGACAATTGTAATATGCTTAAATATTTATCTTAATTTTAGATATGTTGTAAAGTTGCGTGAGTTTGAAGATTTAAATAATGAACAAAGTAATATTATTGATGAAAATCTTAGGTTGTTAACCATAATATATGAACTTCAAAGTATTGATAGGATAGAAGAGCTTAGTAAAGATTATTTGAATTTAGAAAAAAAGGATAATAAGGATATAAATGTTATTAAACGATAGAATCTATGAGGGTTTTTGATGCATATAAAAATTGAAGACATTTTAGATTCTCTAAAGGATATTAAATTTGTTGGTTATGCAAGTAGTATGCAAAAGATTGTATCATTTTATTCGCTTGACAGTCGTGAAATAAATGCTAAAAATAGTAGTGCTAGTCTTTATTTTGCATATAAAGGTGATAGGGTGGATGGATTTTCTTTTGTCGAATATTTAATTGATATTGGTGTTCAATGTTTTGTGTGCTCTAAAGATTGTGAGAGTTTGTGTGTTGAGTATTTAAACAGAGATAAGAATTTGGTTTTTTTGCTTACTAGTAATGTAATTATTTTCCTTCAAAACTTAGCAGCACATTTTATTACAAGAGCAAGTTTTAAGAGGATAGCTATTACTGGTAGTAATGGAAAGACTACAACAAAAGAGATGCTTTACAGCATATTGTCAGAGAGATATAAAACTTGCAAGACTTGGGGAAATTTAAATTCTGATATTGGGTTGCCTTTGAGTATTTTGAGAACTGAGGGAGATGAGGAGTATGCTGTTTTTGAAGTGGGGATTAGCTATATTGGAGAGATGAACCTCCTTGCTGAAATATTAAATCCCGAAATTGTTGTTGTAACAAATATAAGTTATGCTCATATGCAAGCTTTTGAAGATCTAGAGATTGTTACTGCTGAGAAGGGTAAAATCATTACTAAGAGTACTCAGATAGTAATTTTAAATGAGAGTTGTCCTTATCATTTACATTTAAGAGTAATAGCTAAGTCTATTAATCCAGGGATTAATATTTTTTATTTTGATTTTCATAGTCTTCAAATCAGATCATTTACATTTTTAAATGATAAATTTTTTTATGATTTTACTTATAAAGGGTTTGATTATTCTATTTTATTACCCGGTCAGCATAATATTTTCAATGCAATATCTTGCATTAATTTAGCTTTGTTGCTTGGACTGAGTGAAAATGAGATTCGTAATGGTTTATTGCATGCTGATTTTCAAAAAGGTAGGGCAGAGCTTTTAAGAGTAAAAAATTATTTGGTTTTGAATGATTCTTATAATGGTAATTTAGGTTCATTTATGGCGTTAAAGGAGATGATTTTGGGTCTTGAGATAAAGGGTAAAAAAATTATTATTCTTGGTGCTTTTAAAGAACTTGGAAAGTTTGCGTATGAGGCACATAAAACAGCGATTAGTGAAGTTGTTTTGATGAATTTTGATAAAGGTTTTTTAATTGGTGAAGAATTTCAAGAAGTAAAAAAAATTGAAAACTTAACCTTAGATAATTTATTTTATTTTAGTGATTTTGAAAATTTTATTGATTATTTTGTGAAAAATTTGGAATCTGAGTGTTTTATTGCTATTAAAGGGTCAAGATCAAATAGACTTGAAAGGGTTCTTGATTATCTTTAAGGACTAATGGGGGGAATATGTTTTGTCTTTTAGGACTTAGATTGTTAAAATATATTACTTTTAGAACCGCTTATGCTACTATTTTTGCATTTTTGCTTGCATTAATTTTTGGTCCATTTATTATTTTAAGACTTAAAAAACTAAAACTAGATCAAATCTTAAGAAAGGATGGACCAAAGCGTCATTTAAGTGAGAAGATAGGAATTCCTACTATGGGAGGTATTCTTATTTTTTTTTGTGTTTTAGTTTCTTTATTTTTCTGGATTAATTTTTGGAATATTTACTTTTTAATTATACTTTTTGTCATGGTTAGTTTTGCTTGCTTAGGATTTGTGGATGATTTGCTAAAAATAAAGAGAAAAAATTCAGATGGGCTTAATCCTCGATTTAAGATTTATGGGCAAATATTGTTTTCTTGTATTTCAGTTACTATTCTTTATTGTTTTGGTGATGAGCATGTTAGTATAATTTATTTCCCTTTTTTTAAGTCTCTTAAATTAGATTTGGGGATGTTATATATTCCATTTGGGATGTTTATTTTAATATCTGCGTCTAATTCTTTTAATTTGACAGATGGACTTGATGGACTTGCTATTGGACTTAGTATTGTTGTAACAGGAGCTCTAGTGATAATTGCATATCTTACAAGTAGAGTAGATTTTGCATCTTATTTAAATATTCCAAATATTAAAGGTGCTGAAGAACTTGTAGTATTCCTTGGAGCTTTACTTGGCGGTAGTTTTGGATTTTTGTGGTTTAATGCGTATCCTGCTAAAATAATGATGGGTGATACTGGTAGTCTTTCAATCGGGGCGGTTCTTGGGATGACAGCTTTAATCTTAAAGAGTGAGATTCTTTTTGCAATTCTTGCAGGAGTTTTTGTGGTTGAGACTTTATCTGTAATTATTCAAGTAATAGTTTATAAGCATACTAAGAAAAGGGTTTTTAAAATGGCACCACTTCATCATCATTTTGAGGAGCTTGGTTGGTCTGAAATGCAGGTTGTTATTAGATTTTGGATAATAGGTTTAATATTTGCTATAATTGCTTTAAGCACTCTTAAGATTAGATGAGTTTAAATTGATATTTATGTTTGTAGAGAGAAACTCTCTTAGAAAATGTTATTTACTTGTTTTATGGTCGCTTATTGCTTATGGTCTTGTTGTATTTTATACATCTTCATTTTTTTTAAGTCTAGAACTTACAGGGGACCCTAATTTTTTATTCTTAATGCGTCTTAAATATCTTTTTTTAAGTTTTATTGTATTTTTTGTCTTTGAAAGAATTTCTTTAGATTTTTTAAAAAAAATTGTTTCTATTATATTGCTTGTAACCTTTACATTAGTTTTGGCAACTTTTTTTTCCCCTAGTGTTTCAGGAACACAAAGGTGGATATTTTTAAAAGGCATTAGTATTCAGCCTTCAGAGATTTTCAAGGTATCTTTTACGATTTATCTTGCGAGTTATTTGAGTAGATTTAGATTAAAGTCAGATAATAATATTTCTTATTGGCTAAAGCCAATGTTAATTTTTAGTATTTTTTGGTTGCTCATAATTTTACAAAATGATTATTCAACGGCTATTTATTTTGCTATGCTTTTCTTTGTTGTTTTATTTGTTTCTGGAATGTCATTGGGATATGTTTTTGCTATTTTATTTACTTTTGTTCCAATTGCTATGCTTTTTTTAATATTTGAACCTTACAGGGTTGCTAGAATTTTTGCATTTTTAAATCCTTATGAAGATCCTTTGGGAAGAGGATATCAAATAATTGCATCACTTAATGCTTTTAAGAGTGGTGGTCTTGGGGGAAGGGGGCTTGGAATGGGCGAGGTAAAGCTTGGCAGACTTCCAGAGGCTAATTCTGATTTTATTTTTTCTGTGCTTGGAGAGGAATTAGGATTTTTTGGGATTTGTCTTGCTATTTTATTATTTTTTTTATTGTTCTATTTTGGGTATTTTGTTGCTCTTTTTGCTAAAACCAGATTTAGATTTTTTATTGCGTTTATTGCAAGTCTTACAATTTTTCTTCAAAGCATCATGAATATTTTAATTGCAATTGGTCTTTTGCCTCCCACAGGTATAAATTTACCATTTTTTTCATCAGGTGGTTCTTCTATTGTTGTTACAATGGCTCTTTCTGGACTTATTGCAAATGTTTCTAGAGATGTTGAAGATGAATAATTTGAAGTTTTATCAAAATGATAATTTAATCTTAATTTTATGTTGATTTATAGAAAATTTTTGATTATATATATTTATGTAGTAATTTCTCTTATACTACTTGAGATTATTTTTATTATTTTTATTTCCCCTTATTTTTTAATCAGATACATTAGTTTTAATGATAGTATTCATATTTCTAAGGAAGAGATATTGAGTATTTCAGGAATTAAGCCTAATACTTATTATTATGATGCTGATATTAGTGCTTATGAGAAAAATATTATGAGAGATCTAAGGGTAAAGAATGTGACGGTAAAACTTAAGTTTCCTAATACAATTAGCATTAATATTGAGAGAAGAGTTCCTATCGTTACTGCTTATGAGAATGTTGATGGCAGCTTTATTTACTATTTTATTGCTTCAGACGGTTTAATTTTGGAAAAGTGTAAAGATTTAATTTATGATTTACCTATAGTTAGTGGATTAAATTTAAATGGCAATGAAGTTGGTGATTTTTTAGAAGATAGAATGCTTGCTATTATAAAGAACCTTAACTATGTTAAAATAAATCAAAATACTTTGTATAATTTAATATCGGAAATTAATTTTTTGAAGTTGAATTTTTATGATTACAAGATTTTTTTGTATATAAAAAATATATATAATAAGATATTAATAACAACGGATATGGATTTAATAAGTGTAATGCATAAGGTATTCATGATATCTGATTTGCTTAAGGGAAGGTCTGATACTGTTGATTTAAGAAGCGGTAATATCATTTTGTTAGGAGAAGATTAGTGTCTAGGGATTTGATAGTAGGATTAGATATTGGAACTTCAAAGATTTGTACTGTTGTAGCTGAGGTAAACTTGAATAATCAGTTGGAAATAGTTGGAATAGGCACTAGTGTATCAAGAGGTGTGAGGAAAGGTGTTCTTATAAATATTGAAGCTGCACTTGATTCAATTTCTAGTTCCATTGAAGCTGCTGAACTTATTTCTGGGTGTGATATTGCAGCTCTTTCTGTATCTATGTCAGGTAGTAGTATTGAGGGTACTAATTCTCGTGGGGTTGTTGCAATAAATTCAAAAACCAGGGAGATTGATAATGAAGATGTTGAGCGTGTTATTGAAGCTGCTAAGGCAATTGTGATTCCGATGGATAGAGAAATTTTACATGTGATTCCTCAGGAATTTATTGTGGATGGAATTCCTCATATAAAAAATCCAATAGATATGATGGGAATTCGCCTTGAGGGTGAAGTGCATATTATTACTGGCTCTAGTTCTTCAAGTCAGAATTTAGTTAGGTGTGTGAATCGTGCTGGGTTTTCTGTTGATGAAATTGTGCTTGGAAGTTTGGCCTCATCTTATGCTACTTTATCTAAGGAAGAGAGAGAAATGGGAGTTTTGTTTGTTGACATGGGTAAAGGTACAACAGATATAATTCTTTATGTTGATGGCTCTCCTTATTATACTGGAGTAATTCCTATAGGTGCAAATAGAGTTACTCTTGATATTGCACAAGTGTGGAAAGTACCTGAAGATATTGCTGAGAATATTAAAATAACGGCTGGTGTTGCTCATATTTCTGCTCTTGAGAGTCAAGTGGAAAGTGTTATTATTCCTAATCTTGGAACCAGGCCGCCTCAAGAGAAAAGTCGAAAAGAATTGGCTATAATAATTAATTCAAGATTAAGTGAGATTTTTGAGATGATAAAAGCTGAAATAATGAAAAGAGGGCTTTATAATAAGATTAATGGAGGAATTGTTTTAACTGGAGGAGGCTCTTTGTTTCCCGGTATTTCTAATTTAACAGAAGAAATATTTAAATATCCATCAAGAATAGGATTCCCAATGAATATTAATGGGGTTGGAGAGGAGTATATTGGTCCTAAATTTTCCTCAGCTCTTGGTCTTGTTCTTTATAAGCATGAACAGCAAAAATTCAATAAATTAAAGAAGGGAAATAATAAATCTAAGAGACAAAGTAAAATATCTTCAAAATTGAAAGGTTGGTTTTTGAAGGAGTGGTTTTGACCAGTCATGGAGGAAGTTTAATGAAAGATTATAATATTATTGATAGTCATTCAAAAAGGTTTGATTCTGCTACAAATCCTACGGTTCTTAAAGTAATTGGTGCAGGCGGTGGCGGTAGCAACGCTGTCAATCGTATGATTGAATATGGAGTAAGAGATGTTGAGTTTATTGTAGCAAATACTGATCTTCAAGCTCTTCAAACTTCTATTGCTCCAATAAAGATTGCGCTTGGTGCTAAAGTTACTTCAGGTCTTGGGGCTGGTGGGAGGCCTGAGATTGGACAAGCTGCTGCAGAAGAAGATATTGATATTATTAAAAATCATCTAGCAGGTGCTGACATGGTATTTATTACTGCTGGAATGGGCGGAGGAACTGGAACAGGAGCTGCACCTGTTATTGCTCAAGTGGCTAAAGAACTTGGAATTTTAACTGTTGGGGTCGTTACTAAGCCTTTCAAATTTGAAGGCCCTAAGAAGATGCGGCTTGCTGAACAGGGAATAAATAATTTAAGAAAATCTGTTGATACTTTAATCATTATTCCAAATCAAAAACTTTTAACTGTTGTTGATAAGCGAACTACTATTAAGGATGCCTTCAAAAGGGCTGATGATGTCTTAAGGATGGGTGTGCAGGGGATTGCAGGTCTTATTATTGAGCATGGAGAAGTTAATATTGATTTTGCTGATGTTAAGAGCATTATGCAAGGACAAGGGGATGCTTTGATGGGTATTGGTTATGGTAAGGGTGAGAATAGGGCTGTTGATGCGGCTACTTCTGCTATTAGTAATCCTTTGCTTGAGGAGGTTAGAATAGAAGGATCTAAAGGGCTTCTTGTTAATATAACCGGAGGTGAAGATTTTTCATTGCTTGAGCTTGAAGAGATTATGGGGATTATTACAGCTAGTGTTGATGATGAGGCTACCGTAATATATGGGCATGCAATTAATTCAAATCTTGATGATGAGATTTATGTTACAGTTGTTGCTACTGGTTTTTCTTCTAAAAAACAGAAAGATTTATCTGGTGCTGTTGAAAATAATACTTTAAGTTCAAAAGAATTTGATAGTTTGATGTCAGGTAGTCAAGATGCTTTAGGAAGTGTTTATGAGGCAAATGATAATTTTATAGCAAAGTCAAAAAATGTTAATTATTTTGAAGATGATATTGATGTTCCTACATTTCTTAGAAATTTAAATAAAAAAAATAGCGATAATTGAATGAAAAGATGGATACCAATATTTTTGTTTTTAGTTATTTCTTGTGGAGATGAATCTAAGGAAAAAGTAAATCTTGGACTTAGAATAAGAGAAATAGAGATAGCAGGTGGTGGTTCATTAGAAAAAATTGAAGTTTATAAGGAATT